>JADJMD010000007.1 GCA_016709765.1 Ignavibacteriales bacterium | reverse complement strand
ACAAGTTTTTTGCTGTACTTTTAAGTTCATTATAAAGCGTGTCAAAATCATTCTGATAGTTTTTCCGAGTGTATCTATTAGAAATAATAGAATTCTGGTTAACTCAATATGCCGCAAGAATTTAATTCCTAATCCCTTACCTTCATAGGCACCTTCAATAATTCCTGGAATATCTGCAACCGTAAAGCTTTGATAATCTCGATATCTAACAATTCCTAAATTTGGTTCAAGTGTTGTAAATGGGTAATCAGCAATCTTTGGTTTTGCGGCTGAATATTTTTGAAATAAGAGTAGATTTACCAGCATTCGGAAATCAACTAGTCCAACATCTGCGATTAACTGCTCAAAATTAATTTTCGTTGTTCTCCAGGTTTTCCATTGTTGCAAACCTTGGGGTTCTTCTTGTTGGAGTTGCAAAATTACTATTCCCCTTTCCACCTGTACCCCCTTTGCAAATTCAACTTTTATTTGCTTCGGATAGATCTAACAAAACTTCTTCTGTTTCCTGACATCTTTAACAATAGTTCCAACTGGAACTTTTGCATGACCTATATCCTCACCATTTTCCATCTTTTAATGATGCGCGGTTTTCCGTCACCCGCAAAAATTTTTTATATCTAAAATCTAAAAGAGTTGATAAGTTTGGTTGTGTTTCAAAAATTACACTTCCATCAACCGCCATTTCCTCGGAAGGACCGCCCTTTGGAACAAATTTTTTTCCCTTCGGAACGCAACGGCTCCATTGCCGCCTTTACCTGATCCAACTTCAATTTGACAAAATCAATAAACATTATTTCTATACATTAAATAATTTAGCTACCGCACTGATAATGAACTTGCATCGCGGCTATGGTTTGATACGAGCATATTTAAAAATATTTTCTAAAATTGTTGAGGCTTCTTCATACGTATTACACCTAGACATTTTTCAACTGTATTTGCAAAATCTTCACTATCAAATTAAAAAGGGTTCTTAATAATTCTATCTATTTCTTTTTAGAAAGATAAATAAATATATCATCGCCTCGTTTTTTTTTATTGTTTCGGTGGAAGTTTTCAGTCCTTCATCTTCATCTTGGTGTCATCCACCCCAAGTAAATCTTTTTCAAAATCTAATTTTTCTATTGGTATCTCATTTTCTAATTCTTCAATAATTGGCAGTTCGTGTTCAAACTCTAATACATTTCAAATCTTCAGGAATGCTTTCATCAAATTCTGGTTTTTATCTATTACTACGGGAGTATCATCATCAATAGATATTTCGGAGCTCGTTGTCGTAAAAAGTTCAGCAGGTCTTCCTGCTCCTTTTCATCGAGATAATAATTTCATCAGATTTGTCTTTTCAATTTCTTCCGTTAAATGTGCAGAACTTCTTCTTCATCAATTGATTTTATTAAAGTTGTTTCATCATCATCGACGACATTTAATTCACTAACTAGTTCAGTGTCTTCAAAATGAGTTGCTCGAGTCTATCTCAAGTATGTCTGAATTTTCATCTAATTCCTTTGATTCAGTTTCAACATAGTTAACCTCATCATTTTGTAATCTCAGATTTTTCAGGTTTGGATAAGGGTAAAGCTTCTTCAATAACCTCTAAAGGGAGTTTCTCCAACAACATCAAGTAGCTGTCTTGGGTTTGAATCTCATTTGATTCCTTATAGTTTCAAGAAGACTCTCATCCACTGCTGAATCGATTTCCAGGATTTAAAGTTCAATGTCTGTCTCATTATCTATTGGCTCTTTTCATCAATAAACTCATCTTTAAGTGGGTTTTCAAAATGCTTGTCGCTGACTATTACTTCAACTCCATAGTCTGCATCAACAAATGGAGAATCAATACTTAATGTAGAGTAAAGTACTTTCCTAATATCTTCAATATCAACTTTCTTTTTTGATGAACTAGAGTAGGCTCGCTTTAACTTAAGAGAAGTTCAGTAGGTTCTTTTCCTTTAGAAAATTTTCAACTGATTCGACAGAAACACTAGATTTATTTAGACCTCCAACACTAAAATAATCTGCAATCGCATATAGTGCATTATCCACTAGTTTACTTTGATGAAACTATCGACTCGCGATCAATCTTATTTACAATTAACTCAAACTCCGTAACCGTAACATTTAAAATCTTTTTCTTTGATAAATAAGCCAGAAAAACATTATTCAGATATTCATAATAATAGGTATAGTTTAACATCAAATTAAGTTCATTAATTGAAACTGATTTGTTGTTACCAAATTAATTTGAGAGCGACCATTTTGGACGAACAACATAATTGGCATTGAATGAAACTGCCTGAAGTATAATGTTTTTTATATCCTCAAAGAAATCTTTTATTTTTTTTAATTTCATTCCCGATGAGAGTAAAATAATTAGAAATTTCTGTCCCTGAATAATCAAACGAGAAATTTTCAATTAATTTTTCCCGATCTTCAGAAATAAGGTAATCAATTTCACCTTCCACATATTTTTTTTATGGATGGATGTATATCAGTTGAAAGAAATTTTTCAACAGTTATAAAGGATCCAAGATCTTTTACTTTATTTAAAAGTAAAATCACTTATAAATTTTATTTCGTTTTCAAACATATAATTCTCTTCTAGTTTGATTGTAGGGCTAAATATAAAAAATCCCGATTAAAGACTAAACCATACTTTGGTTAGTAAATCGGATTTCAAGTAAATCTTTCCTAAATCATCTTAATAAAATCATTTTCCTAGAATTAACAAAACTACCAGCCTGTAATTTATAAATGTAAACGCCGCTTGCAAACTTTGAAGCATCAAATACCTTCTCATATCTTCCGGCTTTCATATTTTCATTAACTAGTGTTGTTACTCTCTGTCCAAGAATATCATATATCTCCATGCTAACTAATCCATCTTCCGGAAGATCGAATTTTATTGTTGTAATTGGATTGAAAGGGTTTGGGGTAGTTTTGTTCTAAAGAAAATTTTGTTGGGGTACCTATTTCAACTTCAATTGTATTTGAGTATTCAAACATTCCATTGTAGTCTATTTGCTTTAATCTGTATCGATATTTCCCAGCGCCCAAATTTTTATCAATAAAAGAATAGATATACGGCTCAGTAGAAGTTCCTCTCCCATCCATAAAGCCTATCTGGTTCCATATCCTTTTGTCATTTGATTTTTCAATTTCAAATCCTTTATTATTCAATTCGGTGACAATCTTCCAATGTAAAATTACTTTATTATCATTGTATGTACCACTGAATGAAGTTAATTCTACGGGCACATAACTAGTATCAAAATAGCTGTATATTAAACCATTGTAACCAATTGCATAGCCTAAATAATTTAACTGGGCTTGAAATTTTCTTAAACCTACATTTCTTAAGCCTAATATTTCTTGCCAGGTATCACCGCTGTCATTTGTTTCATATACCCCATCTCCCATAATAAAACCATAGTATCTGAAAGCCAGCCGAAATTCCTTATTATGTATTGTGAATTTATCTGCTCAATCCAAGTATCACCCGAATCGTCTGATTTATATAATGACAAAAATTCTATTATAAATCCTTTCAAACCATTAAAATAAATATCGTTACTAAAAGACAGGTATATCCGTTCTCTGAATCCAGTTTTGCCCTCCGTCATTTGTTTGCCATACATACCTGCTTGTTGCCCACCCGTTTAAGCTGTCAACAAAATATACTTGTATAACTATCTGCCGGTAGCGTTATCTGTGTAATCCAATTCTCTCCTTTATCTGTAGTTTTATAAATTGTACCGCTGTGTATTGCCCAACCAGTATTTTGATTTATAAAAAAATATTTTCCCTGCTCCTGTAGTTCCATTCGTAGGATACCAACTCTCTCCTCCATCTGTTGTTTTGTATATAGAATTGCTGGCCCCTATAAATCCGGTTAAACTGTCAAGAAATAATAAATCAACTCCATCCGGTGCACCAGTAACAATTTCCCAGCTTATTCCTCCATCTATACTTTTGTACAATCCATTATTGTTAGAATAACCAAAACTACTTATTACAAATCCTTTCTGTTCATTTACAAAAAATACATCTGAGAAATTGTCGTTTATTATCAGCCGATTCCATATATCTAAATTTCCTTCTGCCTTATTTATCTTCAATCCGTTTCCCGCACTGTAACCAATATTATTTTGTTTCATAAATTGTAATTCATAATTATCTGTTATTCCTTGTAAAGTGGTCCAATCCTGTCCTCTATTCGTTGTTTTCCTTGCAGATACATTTGTCATTACTAAATAGCCAGTATCTGGATTTACATATTGGATACAGTTAACTGCTTCAAAAGTTAATGGTCCTCCATTTACCCACGTGGATCCACCATCGCTGCTGTAAATATTTTTACCTCGATAGCTTGTTCCACCATATCCTGCAGCAGCTATATGCAGACTGTCTATTGCATCAATACTAAATAATGCCTGGTTATCTCCGGCTTGTATTATTTCCCAGTTATTTCCGCCATCAGTAGTTTTTAATACTTTACCGTTTGCCGCAATAAAGCCATACTGTTCGGTAAGAAAATCTATCCACCAGTAATCAGAAGTGTAGCCAGGTGTAAATATTTGTTGCCAGGTTTGCCCGGCATCGGTTGTTTTAACAAGTGAATTAGAAGTTCCACAAGCCAAACCAAGAGTATCGTTTAACATCTGCAATCCCCATAAGTCACCTGATACGCCGCTCGGTATTTCTGTAAATGTTTCTCCGCCATCTGTTGAGCGGAGAATTATTCCTCCAAATCCGCTGGCAATAACTATTTCTCCATTAGAGCTTTTAACTTTTAGTATAGGATTTGTTGTGTTCGTTTCCTTTGTTGCCCACGTTTGTCCGCCGTCTGTTGTTTTAATTAATGCTCCTAGATTTCCACAAGCCCAGCCTGTATCTTTATTTACAAAATGAATACCCAGGTAATCTACTCGGGGAATTTTGGGATTGAGTTCTGTCCAAACGCCTGTGCTTTGTAATGGAAATAATCCTCTCTTTATTTCATTAAGGTTTTTGCCGGCATATTTTTCATCGTAGATAATATATTTTCCATTTTGTTCTATGCCCCGCCTATATTGTGTTGGCCTGGTTGTATCTGTTAAGGATTGGTTTAAATTTTCTTGCGGATAAATAACTTGACTAATTAGAAGTGATAACAGAAGAAAACTAAAGTTTTTCATTTTTTATTCCCGTTGTCTAATACAAACGTAAGGAATGAAAACTATATAGGCAATTTTTTTTAGATGAATTTTTCAAAGATTTTAAACAAAAAAAGGCGATTTAAATAAATCGCCTTCGTATAATATTTCTTATCTGCTAAGCTTCAACTTCTTTAGATTTTACTTTTGCAATCATAAAGTCTCTGTTCATTCTGGCGATATTTGTAACAGAAATACCTTTAGGGCATTCAGCTTCGCAAGCATAAGTATTTGTACAGCTTCCAAATCCAAGATCATCCATAACTTTTACCATTTTCTCAACTCTCATGTAATCGTTCAGGGCTGCCCTTGCGGTAGCAAAGCGTACTGAGAAACTTTAGCAGAAACAAATAACATAGCACTTGCATTTTTGCAGCTAGCCACACAAGCTCCGCATCCAATACAAGCTGCAGCATCCATTGCTAAACTTGAAACTTCTTTTTGGATCGGAATTGCATTTCCATCGGGAACTCCACCCGTATTTATTGAAACATATCCCCCAGCCTGAAGTATTTCATCAAAACCAGATCGATCAACCATCAAATCTTTTATAACAGGAAAAGCCTTAGCTCTGAATGGTTCAACCCAAATTGTTTCACCATCTTTAAAATTACGCATGTGTAACTGGCAAGTTGCAATTTTGGGTAATGGACCGTGGGCGTGCCATTTATAACAAGTCCGCAAGTTCCACAAATACCTTCGCGGCAATCACTTTCAAAATGTATTGCTTCTTCGCCTTTTAATTCGAGAGTATTATTTAACTCATCAAGCATTTCAAGGAAAGATGCATCAGGAGAAACCTGAACTTTGTATGCGGCAAAACTACCTACAGATTTATTGTTTTTCTGTCTCCAGATATTAAGCGTAAGGTTTAATTTCTTTGCTTCCATTATTTGTAACTCCTAATAGCCTGTTTAACATTTTCATAATACAATTCTTCTTTGTGAAGATTCCATTTATTCTCGCCTGCAAACTCCCACGCAGCAACGTAAGAATAATTTTCATCATCACGTTTAGCTTCGCCGTCTTCAAATTGATATTCTTCACGGAAATGTCCGCCGCAAGATTCTTTTCGATCAAGTGCATCAAGTGCCATAAGTTCGCCAAGCTCAAAATAATCAACTAATCTACCAGCCCGCTCTAACGTTTGATTTACATCATCACCACTACCAGGAATAGTAACATTTTTCCAGAATTCTTCTTTTACTTTTCTTATTTCTTCGATTGTTTTTTCAAACCAGCTTCATTTCTTCCCATACCAACATTATCCCACATAATTCTACCAAGCTGTTTATGTAAATCATCAACAGTTCGATTTCCTTTATGGAAAGAAGTTTGTTTGTTAAATCTGTTACTTCTTTAGCAACTTTTTCAAATTCAGGATGATCAGTTTTTACTAAAGTTGGTTTATCGCCGGCAAGATAATTTCCCATTGTGTAAGGAATAACAAAATAACCATCTGCCAAGCCTTGCATAAGTGCAGATGCACCCAAACGGTTTGCACCGTGATCTGAGAAGTTTGCTTCTCCAAGTACAAATAATCCGGGAACATTACTCATTAAATTATAATCTACCCACAATCCGCCCATTGTATAATGCGGCGCGGGATAAATCATCATTGGAGATTTGTATGGATTTTCTCCTGTAATTGTTTCATAGATCTCAAACAAATTACCATAACGTTCTTCAATTACTTTTTGTCCCAAACGATTTATTGCATCCTTAAAATCAAGGTAAACAGCCTCACCGCCTTTTACACCTCTTCCTTCATCACAAACTTCTTTTGCTGCACGTGATGAAATATCTCTTGGAGCTAAATTTCCAAACGAAGGATATTTTCTTTCAAGATAATAATCTCTTTCGTCTTCAGGAATATCAGAAGGATTTCTCATATCCCCTTTTTTCTTTGATACCCAAACTCTTCCATCATTACGTAAAGATTCACTCATCAATGTAAGTTTAGATTGTGATTCGCCGTGTAATGGTAAACAGGTTGGATGGATTTGTGTAAAACAAGGATTTGCAAAATAAGCTCCGCGTTTATGTGCACGCCAGATTGCAGTTGCGTTACAGTTCATTGCATTTGTTGATAAGAAAAACACGTTTGAGTATCCACCGGTTGCAAGTACAACTGCGTGTGCGGAATATTTTTCAATCTCACCAGTTAATAAATTTCTTACAACAATTCCTTTGGCAGCGCCATCAACAACTACAACATCAAGCATTTCTCTTCTTAAATACAATTTAACAGAACCTTTATCAACTTGTCTGTTTTAAAGCACTAACTGCACCAAGTAACAATTGTTGACCCGTTTGGCCTCTTGCATAAAAAGTTCTGGAAACCTGCGCACCTCCGAATGAACGGTTATCAAGTAATCCACCGTAATCTCTAGCAAATGGAACACCTTGAGCAACACATTGATCAATAATGTTTCCGCTTACTTCTGCAAGACGATGAACATTTGCTTCACGTGCACGAAAATCTCCGCCCTTAACCGTATCATAAAATAATCTATAGGTTGAGTCACCATCATTTTGATAATTCTTGGAAGCATTTATTCCACCTTGAGCAGCAATACTGTGTGCTCTTCTTGCACTATCGTGAAAAGTAAACGCCTTAACATTATATCCAAGCTCGCCAAGTGAAGCTGCGGCTGAAGCACCAGCTAAACCTGTTCCAACAACAATTATATCAAATTTTCTTTTGTTAGCAGGATTAACCAGTTTCATGTTGAATTTATGGTTAGTCCATTTTTCTGAAATATTTCCTTGGGGAATTTTTGAATCTAGCTTTGCCATTAGTTACCTCCTCCTAATAAAAAATAAAGTGGCATTGAGGCAAATCCTAAAGCCATAATAATTGCATAAACAGTTCCAAGTTTTTTAATTATTGGAAAATATTTTATGTGATTCCAACCAAAAGTTTGGAATGCACTTTGGAAGCCATGGTTAAGATGAAATCCTAAAAGTAAAACTGCGATTATGTAAAGAATAGCATACCACCAAATATTAAAAAAGTAAACAACAACATCGTAATATTGATGGTGAGTTGCATAACCTAATGGATCGTAAATGTTAAATCTCCAAAAAAATGTTCCTAAATGCAGCACAAGAAAAATGAAAACTATTGAACCCGTAACGAACATTGTTCGGGAAAATAATGTACTGTTTTCTGAAGAGCCATTTACCTTGTACGTAACTCCGCGTGCTTTTTTATTTTCGATCCACAATCTAACTCCGTTAAATATGTGCAGAACAAAAACTGCAAGCAGAACAACCTCAATAACTCGAATCAACGGTTTGATTGTATCGAGTGCTGATACATAGGCATTAAAAGCACTTGGCCCAAAGAACAAAGTTATATTTCCAATCAAATGAACGATTAAAAATATTAGCAGAAAACTCCCTGTAACAGCCATCATAAATTTTTTGCCGATAGAAGAGTTTAAGAATTTTAAAAACCAGCCCATTAAAAGCTCCTTTTAATTGAAGAATGATTTATAGCTGATGTGAAATTAAAGTTTAAATTTTGAAATGTGTGTGAACAAACGGGTGAATAAGATTTTAGGATTTTAATCAGAAACATCTGCGAATAAATAAAATTGATAATTAACAATAAATCTTACATGCAACTTAGAAAAAAAAGTTATAGGTGGAAAGTAAATCCATAATTTTTTTTAAGATTGTTTGAGGTAAAAAATATTAAACTTATTTTAGGCATAGTTCTTTGAATCAATTTACGGTGTCCCAATCCCCAGTTAAACGGGATAATGGGAAATTATAGGGAAGTATGGTGAGATGTATTTTGTCATCCTAAACCTGACTGCCGTAAGGCAGGCTCGTTTCTGTATCTAAAGATTCCGAAACAAGTTCAGAATGACTAATTACAAATCAATTCCGTCGCTGTCGCGCAACTGTGAATAGCAACTTTGTTGCAATGTTAAATTTTAGATCTTAAATGATCAATGAATCTCATTTAACACTTAACATTGAGCATTTTGTTAGAAGCCAGGAGACCTGCCGTAGATAATAATTAATCAACCTTCGCGCAAAAGGTAAGGTTTACGATGGTCTCTTAAAATCTCCATTCGTTTTATCTAAACTTTTTAATCCGCGAAGTTACTTTTAACATTTTTATATGGAGTAACTTCAATGCACAAAACAATATTTCTCTTTGCTCTTTTTCTTTTCAGTTTTCATCAAACTTTTCCTCAAGAATCTATTATTCAAAAACCGATACGGCTGGATATTATAAACTTAGTGAAGTAGTAGTTTCTGCAACAAAAACTAATGCTAACATATTGCAGCTTGCGAACTCAATTTCTGTAATTGATGCTGAACAAATTATAAACAGCAACTCAAATAATGTATTTGATGTACTAAGAAACGAAACCGGCATCAGTTTTACAAGACAAGGCGGTAATGGAACATTATCAAATATTTACATTCGCGGTTCAAACTCATCGCACACTTTGGTTTTGATTGATGGCGTGGAAGTTAATCTTACTAATGACCCTTCAGGTGTTTATGATTTTTCCGCATTACCTGTTGATAATATTGAACGGATCGAGGTCTTACGCGGTCCGCAATCAACACTTTACGGATCTGATGCACTTGCTGGAGTAATCAATATCATTACAAAAAAAGGCGATGGTTCTCCAAAATTCTCTTTACTGACAGAAGGCGGCAGTTACAATACTTATAAAGGAGTAATTGGATTAAATGGATCAACTCATAAATTGAAATATTCCCTTGCACTGAGCAGAACAGGCAGCGATGGATTTTCTGCAGCCTCGGAAAAATATGGCAATACTGAAAAGATGGTTATACTTTTAATAATTTTACTTCTGTTTTGGGATATGATTTTAGTGAAAATGCAGAGATAAATCTCTACACAAGATTTTTAAAATCAGAATCTGATAATGATCAATTTGGCG
This sequence comes from Ignavibacteriales bacterium, assembly GCA_016709765.1. Classification (NCBI taxonomy): domain Bacteria; kingdom Pseudomonadati; phylum Ignavibacteriota; class Ignavibacteria; order Ignavibacteriales; species Ignavibacteriales bacterium. Next base: position 24,942 of record JADJMD010000007.1, on the reverse strand, counting down.
GAATGTTTGGTGATGACCCAACATATAAAACGAAGCAAGAAGAATTATCTGCTCGCGGGGAAGGAAAAATAAAATTATTAAATGGTGATTGGAAACAGAAACTTGGCTTAACTTTTATTAGAAATGTTAGGAAAAATTCTTTTGATACTTCATCTACCAGCGCTTATTATTCTAATGCTTTATATGATGGAAGAAGATATAAAATTGATTGGCAAAATGATTTTCAACTCAATAAAGCAAATCTTTTAACAGCCGGAATTGAATTTGAAATTGAAGAATCAGCTTCAGAATACTACTCATTCAATTATATTTTGCTTCCGGATTATGCAAGTGTTATTCCAAAAAAAGATGCTAATACAATTAGTGCATTTTTACAGGATCAAATAAAATTTGAGGAAAGTTTTTTTATAACTCTGGGTACGAGAATAGATCACCACAATAAATTCGGTTCTCAATTTACTTACAGAATTGCACCTTCATATATGCTTTGGGAAACGGGCACAAAATTTAAAGCAACAATTGGAACTGGTTTTAAAGCCCCATCATTATACTATTTGTATGACCCTGCTTATGGAAATGAAAATTTAAATCCTGAAGAAAGTTTTGGTTGGGATTTTGGTATTGAGCAATTTTTATTCAAACAAAATTTTTCTCTGGGAACAACTTTTTTCTATAATAAGTTTAGTGATATGTTTGGCTTTGATTATACAACTTTTAAAACTATTAATATTAAACAAGCGGTAACAAAAGGGTTTGAATTATTTCTACAAGCAGAGCCACTAGATGACTTGAGGCTAAAAGCCAACTATACTTTTACTGATGCACGAGATGTTAGTCCAAACTCTTCAGATTTTGATACTAAGTTGCTACGCCGTCCAAGAAATAAAGTCGGATTGTTTGCAAGTTATTCATTTGTTCCAAAGACAAATGTTAATGCAGAAGTTATTTGGGTTGGACCAAGAGAGGATATTGATTTTTCCACATATCTGAGAACGGAGCTTAAAGGATATGTCCTTCTTAATTTAGCTGCCCACTATGATGTTTTTGATTTCTTAAGAATAAATGTCCGGGTCGAAAATCTTTTAAATACTGATTATGAAGAGGTATTTGGTTACGCCACTCCGGGTTTATCGTTTTATGGCGGAATTAAGTTGAGTATAGAGTAAAAATTATGTAAAAAGATTTTTTTTGAATTTTTAATTTTGACTTTTGAATTATTTAACCTTTATCTTTGAACTAATTATAAACAGAAATATTTTTTATAAGATTTTAATTGAAAGGAAACACGATGACTGATCAAATGAAGAAAATTACGCCAAACTTTTGGGTAGTTGCTCTGATGGTTTTTGCAGCAGCTTTTGTAAGATTACTTCCACATCCACCAAACTTTGCACCAATAGCTGCGATGGCTTTATTTGGCGGTGCGTATTTTAGCAAAAAATCTTTTGCGTTTGCAATTCCACTTATTGCAATATTTTTAACAGACTTGATAATTGGAATTTATTCCTACGCTTGGATTGTATATATAAGCTTTGCTTTAATTGTTGTACTAGGAATTTTTATGTTGAAAATAGTGAGTGTAAAAAAATTAATATTCGCTTCAGTAACAGCTTCAATTAGTTTCTTTGTAATTACAAACTTTGGAGTTTGGGCACTCGGAACATTGTATCCCAAAACTCCCGCAGGATTAATGGCAAGCTACACAGCAGCAATTCCGTTTTTCCAAAATTCTTTAATTGGAGATTTATTTTTTGTTGGAGTGATGTTTGGAGTTTATGAGTTAATAAAACATAAAGTTCCAGCGCTTGCAAAAGTAAAAGCTTGACCTCACCCTTTGTTTCCCTCTCCTTGGCAAGGAGAGGGATTAAAAACTGATTCAGAAATGAATCGGGTTTTTGTTTTAAACTTAATAATTACTTCAGCAACAACATTTTTTTACTGTTAGTATACCCATTTACGTGCAAAGTGTAAATGTAAATACCGCTTGGTAAGTTTGCTGCCTTAAATTCAATTGAATATTCTCCAGCAGCTTTTGTTTCATTTACTAACTCTGCGACTTCACTTCCTAAAATATCAATCACCTTTATTTTAACTAAACCCTCATCTTTCAATATATAGTTAATAATTGTACTTGGATTGAAAGGGTTAGGATAGTTTTGTTAAAGAACTATTTTTTCAGGAACTATTTCTTGCTTTTCATTCACCGAAACTATTGTGTCATATTGTATCCCATCTATTATAGCTCCCTGTAAAATCCAATAACTCCATTCATAATGTCGTTCCTCAATAAGACCAATACCTTTAGCAAGTCTTGCACCATAAAACCAAATTGTATCTCCATCCGCAGTTCCTCCATAGTCAAATTCCATAACATCACGGGGCTGACCAAATATGTTCATTATTCTTATTCGGTTAAAACGAACAAATTGTTCAAGATATAACCCATCACAAATTTTCCAAATAGTATTATCAGTTTCATTTAGATGGAAAATACTGGCCTCATAAGGTGTATTTCCACCACAAGTATCACCCCAAAATGGTCCGCCATATCTTGCTATAACTCTTAATAAAGAATCAATCCTTTTAGGTACGATAGATGAAATATTATATAAATTCACCAAACTATAATAATAATATCCATCTATGACCGTATCTCCAATAATTTTTTCTGTAGAAATAGCATTACTTTCATTTCTATATTGCCATAAGTTGCCAATCTTTAAAGGAAAAAAATCTTTTTTTGTAGTATCAATTTGGGGATAAATAAGTGATGTTATCATTAAAGCAAAAAGAAGATAAATAATTATCCAAACTCTCATTACAATCTCTTTAAAAATTTAATGTCAACTAAAGAATATTTAAATGTAAAATCAAGTAATCGACAAAACAAAAAGAATTACAACAATTTTTCTAAATACTAAATACTAAAATTTATTTCTTCCTCTTCCCTCTTTGATAAGCAAGCATAACAATTTTCTTAAGCGCCATTCCGTAAGACAACCCACCATAACTTGCAGAGCGCATAAATCCTGCGCCTTCTGTTAAATCAGGATTTGGATTTACTTCCAGTACAAAAACTTCTTCATCACTGTTTACACGCATATCAACACGGGCATAATCCCGTGTGCCCATAACTTTAAATGCTTTAAGCGCAGTTTCTTTTAGTTTATTTTCCAATCTCATAGGAATTTTTGCAGGACAAATCGGAATTGTTTTATGATATGATTCGTGGTGCGGATCCCACTTAGCCTGGTAACTAACAATATTATGAAGATGATCAGGCATTTTACTAAAATCAATTTCACTAATTGGTAAAACTTTTGGTCTTAAATCGCCCATAACAGAAACATTAAACTCTCGTCCTTCAACAAATTCTTCCACCAAAGCAGGCTGAACAAAATATTTAAAAACATATTCCAATCTTTTTTTAAGAGCTTCCTTGTTGTACACAATAGATTCATTTTCGATACCAACGCTTGCATCCTCAAAAGCAGGTTTAACTATTACAGGAAATTTTGGATTAAGATTCATCTCGTCTGGCATTTCTTTAAAAAGTTGGTATTTGGCAGTATTAATTCCATTATAGTTAAGCAACTTTTTTGTAAGAAATTTATTTTGGCAATTTGCAAGAGTTAAAGCCGGGGCTCCTGTATATGCAACACCTAATAATTCATAAAGCCCAACCATATTCATTTCCAAACGCGGTCTATCTTTATAAATCTCAACAAAATTAAAGATTACGTCAGGTTTGCTTTTTTTAATTTCATTTAATAAAAGATGAATATCATCCTTAAGATTTAATGTGTGAGCATCAAAACCAAGCTTTTTAAGCCTTTTTGTCATAATCTCAAACTCTTCCATTGGAGTAAGTTCATCAACTTCAAAATAAGGTATAAAATCAAGCTCAGGAGTTGGTTTAATCGTTTTGTGGTAAAACTCGGCGTGTGCCTCATTATAGAGTACTAAAACTTTTAATTTTTTTTCTTTCATATTTAAAAAATACCCAAAATCACTTGTAAAAAAAACTTCATTTGATAATGTTTACACTGTTTCAAAATCAATAAAAGATAAAATGAGTTTTTACCCACAACCTTATAAATATCAATGCGGACCATTCGCACTTAAATATGCACTTGTAATGTTAGGAAGATTTGAAAGTGAAAATCAAATTGGAATTAAAGCAGGAAGTACATGGTGGTATGGTACTGATGAAATCGGTTTAGCAAAAGCAGCCAAATTTTATAATTGCAAGATGAAATATTTCCGAAGGGAAAAACCAGATGATGCAATTAAGGCTTTGGTTGAACAATTAAAGAAAGGTTACCCCTGTGTTCTTAGTGTTGATAATTGGGAACACTGGTTAACTGTTGTAAACTATCAACAAAGAAAATTTATTGTAACCGATAGCTCGCTTGATAAAGTTGTAACCATTTACACACCAAACCAACTCTTAAAAAGATGGAAATATTTTGAGGAAGAGGATGAGGAAATTAGTTATGATGGTTATGCAATAATTCCACAATATAAGGTTACTACAAAGGCAAAGTTTACTTTGGAGCAGGCAAGATTTGTTATGGATACTCGCAACCAAAAACTTGCAAATAAATGGGATACTTATTTTAACGATATGATTGCTATCTGCCATCCAAGGCACGCAAATGCAACTCATTTAATCTCTTTCAGAGATTTTTTAAGGAGATTTGAAAAGGTATTAGTAACACAAGTTGCTAATTGGCACGGCTCACCAAATCACAGAGAGTTAAAAAGATATTAAACAACTTTCAGTTTATGGCGGATGTGTATGATCTTGTTATTCACGCAGATGAACAGAAAAAAGCTTTGATCGATCTTGCCTCTATTTTAATGATGTATGCATGTGGTAAATATGGGATGGATGAAATATACTAGTTCAATTCATGTTTTGGAAAAAATGTTATTTCGAAGGAGTCCTCGACTGAGAAATCTTTATCAATAAATAATTCAGATTTCTCCCTCCTGCCTACCGCAGGTAGTTCGGTCGAAATGACTACCAATATTCTTTTTATTAATATAGCATTGAATCCATTGAAAAAATCAGCAAAGTATTATGAAGAGAAACCCTATTATTCTAAAAAAAGATACTACTGCACTTTTAATAATCGATTTGCAGGCGAGAATTCTTCCGGTAATCAGAAATTATGAAACAGTTTTAGAAAATACTATTAAGCTGATTAAAGGCTTTAAAGCAATGAAGCTCCCAATCTATTTTACAGAACAATATCCAAAAGGATTAGGACCAACTTCTAAAATAATCCTGACTGCACTTGAAGGGTATACGGCTTTTCAGAAAATGAGTTTTAGTTGTTCAGGTGCAGAAAATTTATTCGATGAATTTCATTCTAAAAAACTTTCTCAAATTGTTGTTTGTGGAGTTGAATCGCACGTTTGTGTTCAACAAACAGTATTAGATTTACTTGCAAACGATTATCAAGTTAATCTCGCTGCTGATGCTGTTTCATCACGCAAAGAAATAGATTATAATATTGCTTTAGATAGAATGAGAATTCTTAGCGCAGAAGTTACAACTACTGAATCAATTCTTTTTGAACTTCTTGAAGTTTGCGGAACACCTGTGTTTAAGGAAGTTTCAAAGATTGTTAAGTGATTGGATAAGTCATCCCCGCTCAAGCGGGGACCAACGACATAAATTTTGGACTCCCTCTTTCGAGGGAATGACATTTAGAAAATAAAATCTAATCAAACAGTGCTTCTAATTTCTGATAACTTGTGTGAACTTTATCAATTGCATTTTCAATCTGTTTTTCATCTGCTTTAGAATTCTTTAGTGTTTGTAATTCTTTTGTTGAGTTATATAGATCATCAGCGGCTTTTGTAAAATCTTCTTTTTCTCCGTTGCCCATTTTGGTAAAACACAATTTTTTAATTCATCAGCGCGCATCAATAAATTATCAATTGCTTTATTTAGTTCAGCTGTGTTATTATTTGGACCATAATGATGATAAATCATATAAAGCACTTTATGAAACTCATCTACTTCTTTTGTAACTGGTTTTACAATTCTTACGAGCATTTCAAAATTTGAGTGCAGTTCTTCAGCCGAAGCTAACATTCCTGCTTCATTATTTTCTTCGCAAGCTGTGTTGTAATCTTTAACTGAAGCACGAAGTTTATCCAAACCAGCATTCCATTCATTTTCTTTATCACGAAGAATTCCTGGTAATTTAGCCGAGTATATCTTTTCTACACCAGCATTTACATCTGGCAGCAGCTGTTTGAATAACGCGTAGTCTTTATTTGGATAAGCTGTGTGCCAAAGCGGATAAACCACTTCGTGAAAATCAAATAATTCGGGTACAGATGAGTTTATTTCATTTGCATGATCTTCTTTTTGCGAAAAAGTATTGTTAAAAAAACAGAATACTGAAATGAGTAAAACAAAAATTAAGTTTTTCATAATAGTCCCTAAATAATAGGTTAATAATTGTGAGATTGAATACATTCAAATTTACAAAATCATTTTTACAACTTCTCTACAAAAATAATCTTGAATTAGTAGTCTCTTACTTGTAATTTCCTGCCATAAATAACTCTAATTTTTTAAGGAAAAACCTATGGCTGATCATTTAATTGCTCATTGTGAAATTCCATCAACTGATTTAGATAAATCCAAAGATTTTTATCATAAAGTATTAGGCTGGGACTTTAAAGCTTTCGGTAACGGATATTTACTTTTTAACAATCATAAAGGGACAATGGTTGGATTAAGACAAGTGGATGAAGTTTGTAAAGGAGAATCAACTGTATTTCATGTCAATATGCCTGAAATTGATTCAATATTAAAACGAGTAAAAGAAAATGGCGGCGCGGTAAAAAGAACTAAAACTGTAATTCCTGCAATGGGCTGGTATGCGCTTTTTAATGACCCTGATGGCAATACAATCGGATTGTATCAAAAGAGTTAATCAAAATGGAATTGTGGAGTAATGGGTTAATACAAACCCACTACTCCATCTCTCCAAAGCTCCTAACTATCTATTCACCTTCAACAATTCTAAAACTATGTTCAATCGGCATTGCTTTTTGCAGCATTGCGGTAACACTACAATATTTTGTTAGCGAAAGTTCAATTGCACGTTCAACATCCTTAACGGGAACATCCTTACCGTAAAAAACATATTCAAGATGCATTTTTGTAAAAACTTGTGGGTGCTCGTCTGCACTTTCTGCTGTAATGTTAATTTCAAACCCATCTAATTTAATCTTCTTCTTAGAGAGAATACTTGTCACATCACTGCCGGTACATCCGCCAAGACTAAGATTAATAATTCTTTCGGTCTAATTCCTGCATCACTTCCTCCAAAACTTTCCGGTCCATCCATCGTAATCCAATGATTTGAATCGGTTTTTCCAACGAAGGTAATTCCTTTAACTTGTTTAACAAGTGCTTTTTTAGTTGCCATTTTTTCCTCTACTTAAATAAATATTTTGTCTTATTGTATGATGTAACTTAATCAAATAGGTTACGCAAATAAACAAAATTCATTCAATTAAGGCAATTACTGTAAATAAAAATCATCTCATAAAAATATTTTTAAGAATGGAACTCAATCCTAAAAATATTCGTTATACATTCTAACGATCGTAAATAACTTAATGAAATCATAAATCAATTGGAGAAAAAATGTTAAAACTAAGAATCGTTGCTTTAAGTGTATTATTTGTTGCATTATCAGTAATATCAACAAATGCTCAAAATATGAGTAAAGAAAAATCTAAAAAAGATATTGTCACAACAGCTGTTGATGCAGGTATGTTTAAAACTCTAGCTACTGCGCTTAAAGAAGCTGGATTAATTGAAACTTTACAAGGTAAAGGTCCATTTACAGTATTTGCACCTACAGATGAAGCTTTTTCTAAATTGCCAAAAGGTACTATTGAAGGTTTGTTAAAAGATAAAGATGCATTAAAGAAAATTTTACTTTATCACGTAGTATCTGGGAATGTAATGTCAGGTGAAGTAGTAAAATTAAAAGATGCAAAAACTGTTGAAGGCAGCAAGGTTATGATAACGGTAAAAGATGGAAGTGTGATGATCAACAATTCAAAAGTTATCAAAGCAGATGTTGAAGCATCGAACGGAGTAATCCACGTTATTGATACTGTTCTTTTACCTCCTACCAAATAGTTTTATATTGATTTGAACCCCGGAAATTACTTTCGGGGTTTTAATTTATAATAAAAGATAAAGTTCTCCTTTCCCCAAAAAAAGCTATTGGCTCACGATTAAAAAGATTCTCAGAATCTATATTCCATAATCCAATTATAAAAATTTCCACAAGCCAAAAACGATTTAACATTAATAATCTATTTATATTAGTAAAAGTAGATTGATAGAATTTTTAGAATTTTAGTTTAACAGAAAAATCAAATTAAATTATGAAGATTATTATAACCGGAATGGGAGATGTCGGATATCAACTTGCAAAACAGCTCTCCAGTGAATCACATGATATAATCGCAATTGATATGAATAACGAGCGCCTTTCATATTCAGATCAAATGGCAGATATTTTAACAATTAATGGATCATCAACTTCAGTTGCAACCCTTAAAAAAGCTAACGTACATAAAGCTGACCTGCTCGTAGCTGTAACTTCAAATGAAGAAATTAATATTACCACCGCAATTCTTGGTAAAAAACTTGGGGCAAAAAGAACCATCGCAAGAATATCTAATGCTGAATATCTTGATTCTGAAGCCGGAGTTAATTTTTCGGAACTCGGCATAGATTTTATGATTTACCCCGAAGAACTTGCAGCGATGGAAACTGTAAATCTTATCAATCGTACCGCCGCAACTGATGTACTTGAATTTGAAGGCGGTAAACTTTCTGTGGTTGGGATTAGGTTAGATAAAAATGCCCCTGTAATCCATAAAAAAGTTTTTGAGGTTGCACAGGAATATCAAAACGTAGATTTTAGAGTTGTTGCAATTCACAGAAACTTTCGAACAATAATTCCATCAGGCAGCGATAAGTTTCTTCCAAACGATCAGGTTTTTGTTATTTCAAAACCGCAAGGACATGAAACAATTTTACAACTTGCAGGAAAAGAGAACCTAAAGTTTGATAACATTATGATTCTTGGGGGTGGAAAAATCGGGCGGCGTGTTGCAAGTTTATTAAGTGATAAAATGAGTGTTAAACTTATCGATGCTAATCCCGAGAAGGCTTTTGAGCTTGCTGATAAGCTTCCAAACACACTAGTAATTAAAGGTGACGGAAGAGATATTGATTTACTTGCTCAAGAAGGAATTATTGATGTTGATGCTTACATCGCGGTAACTGAAGATGCTGAAACAAATATCATTTCTTGTTTAATGGCAAAGCATCTCGGGGTTAAAAAAGCAATCGCGCTTGTGGATAAAGTAGATTACATTCCTCTAACACAAACAATTGGTCTTGATGCACTGATCAACAAAAAATTAATTACAGCAAACAATATTGTTCGATTTATTAAAAAAGGTGAACTGCTTTCTTATTCAACACTAGAAGGAATTGATGCAGTTTTAATAGAGTATGTTGCTCAGCCTGGATCAGAAATAACAGAAAATACTCTTGCAAAACTTAATTTACCAAAAGGTTGTATAATTGGTGGTTATGTTCGTGATGAACAAGGTTTTATTGGAACGGGCGATACAAAAATTGTTGCGGGTGATAAAGTTGTAGTTTTTTCTTTGCCTGATGCTGTAAAAAAATTAGAAAAGTTTTTTGAAAGATAAATCCCTTAGTGAACTATAAATTAATTCTTAACATACTTGGATTTTTAATTTTTATTACCGGTATTTTTATGATGCTCGGTATTCCCTTCTCAATCTACTACGGTGATAATGATCTTATTGCTTTGCTTACAGCAGGATTAGCTACATCTGCTACCGGAATTATTCTTTGGTTTGTAACCAGAAAAACTGATAGGCTTGAATTAGGTAAACGTGAAGGTTATTTAATTGTAACACTTGGTTGGGTTTGCATGTCGTTGTTCGGTGCCTTGCCGTTTATTTTTCACGGATCAATTCCAAACTTTTCAAACGCGTTTTTTGAAACGATGTCGGGCTTTACAACCACAGGCGCATCAATCTTAACAGATATTGAATCAATGCCGCACGGATTACTTTTCTGGCGCTCATTTACGCAGTGGATTGGCGGTATGGGAATTATAGTTTTATCTCTTGCCATTCTTCCATTATTAGGAATCGGCGGGATGCAATTATACGCCGCTGAAGTGCCTGGAATTACAAAAGACAAACTTCATCCGCGCGTTAAGGAAACTGCAAAAAGATTGTGGATAATTTATTTGGGATTTACACTTGCGGAAACTGTTTTATTAATGTTTGCAGGAATGGACATTTTTGATGCGATCAATCATTCCTTTACAACAATGGCTACCGGCGGATTTTCTACAAAGAACGCAAGCACCGCTTATTACACTTCACCTTTTATACAATATATTCTAATTGTTTTTATGTTTTTTGCGGGTATGAATTTTACCATTCACTATCTGGTAATTCATAAAAAATTTTCATTCTTTAAAAACAACGATGAGTTTAGATACTATCTATTTTTAATTTTAGGTGTTTCAATACTTATCGCTTTAATTCATCATCCGCATGTAGATTTTCATCCGGAAGAATCATTTAGACAAGCACTATTCCATGTAGTTTCTTTAGTAACAACAACGGGATTTGTTTCCAGCGATTATGAAAACTGGGCAGTGTTTTCCCGAATGATTTTTTTCATTCTTTTATTTATCGGCGGTTCTGCCGGTTCTACAGGCGGCGGAATAAAAGTAGTGAGACATCTTTTACTTTTTAAAAACGGATTTTTAGAATTAAAAAGATTGATCCATCCAAGAGCAATAATTCCGGTTAGATTAAACGGCAAAGCAGTTTCATCAGAAATTATTTCTAATGTGCAAGCCTTTTTTATTATTTACATTTTAATTTTTGTATTTGGCTCAATTATGCTTTCGCTTATGGGTGTTGATTTTATCTCGTCGGTTGGCGCAGTAGCAACTTGTCTGGGTAATGTTGGTCCGGGCATCGGGACTGTTGGACCTGTGGCAAATTTCAATCATTTACCAGAACTTGCAAAATGGCTGCTTAGCTTTTTAATGCTGCTCGGCAGATTAGAACTTTTACCGTTCTAATAATTTTTACACCTTACTTTTGGAAGAAATAACTTTCTTTTCGGTTTAATCCTCTTTTTAACTGATTTTTAATGCCGATGTAACACTTTTATCACGGCAAATCTTTTGCAAATAGCTTATATTTGTGCCCAATTGTAATAGATTTATATGAATACCAAAGAATTACTAAAAAAGTACAGCAAACCCGAAAATTTTATAAACAGAGATTTAAGCTGGATTGAGTTTAATAAACGCGTTTTAGAAGAAGCGCTAAATCCTGAATTACCTCTTTTAGAAAAAGTAAAATTCATTTCAATTTTTTGTTCCAACTTAGATGAATTTTATATGATTAGAATTGCAGGTTTAAAAGAACAAATTGCCGCACATATAGAAGAACCATCGATTGATGGATTAACACCAATTGAGCAGTTAAGAAAAGTTGAAAAATTATTAAAGCCTTTACTTAAAACTTTAGATAATTATTGGACTTCACAGATTATTCCAGCTTTATACGAAAACAATATTAAACTGTTATCGATGGACGAAATAAGTGATGAGGGTAAAACAAAACTTACACAGTATTTTAAAAAAGAAGTTTATCCGGTACTAACTCCCCTTGCATTCGACCCAGGCAGACCGTTTCCATACATTTCAAATTTAAGTTTAAGCCTTGCAATATTAATTAGGAAACCAAATGGTGAAAATCATTTTGCAAGAGTAAAAGTTCCAAGCATTCTTTCAAGGTTACTTCAAATAGATAATATACTTGAACCAAATAAAACATTAGGAGTAAACGGAAATTTTAGCGCCACCTACATCTGGCTAGGTGATCTTATAGATGCAAACCTGGCTTTGCTTTTTCCCGGAATGGAAATAGTTGAGGCACACAGATTTCGCATTACTCGTGATACTGATATTGAACTTCAGGAAGATGAGGCTGATGACCTGTTAAGTGTAATTGAAGAAAATATTAAACAACGTAGATTTGGTAGTGTTGTAAGATTAGAAGTTGGTCATCCAATGCCAGAATTTATGTTAAACACTTTGGTGGATAATCTTCAGATTACTATGGAAGATGTTCACACGGCTGATGGCCCTTTAGGTTTAAGCGATGTTATGGGATTGTTTAAACTACCGCTTCATCAACTAAAAGAAAAACCGTTTTATCCTATAACCCCAAAAGTGTTTGAAGAAGATGAAGATTTTTTTCTATCATAAGACAAAAAGATATTTTGCTTCATCACCCGTATCACTCGTTTTCACCAATTATAGATTTTATTAAACAAGCTGCTCTTGATCCGGATGTGCTTGCAATTAAACAAACTCTCTACAGAGTTGGTCCTGATTCACCAATCGTAAAATGCCTGATTGAAGCCGCAGAAATGGGCAAACAGGTTGCTGTGCTTGTAGAGTTAAAAGCAAGATTTGATGAGCAGAATAATATTTATTGGGCACGTGCACTTGAAAAAGTTGGAGTACATGTTGTTTATGGTTTGGTTGGATTAAAGACACACGCAAAGATGACACTTGTTGTACGAAAAGAATATGATGGTGTAAAAAGATACGTACATCTTGCGACAGGGAACTACAACGCGACTACCGCAAAACTTTACACGGATTTAGGTTTTTTTACTTCTGATGATGATATATGCAGCGATGTTTCGGATATTTTTAATTTCTTAACAGGATACTCCAAACAAAAAGAGTATAAAAAATTATTTGTTTCTCCTGTTAATATGCGTGAAAAATTTATTGATTTGATTAATAGAGAGATTGATAATGCTGGCGCAGGTAAAGAAGCAAAAATTGTTATGAAATTAAATTCGTTAGTTGATCCCGCAATAATTTGTGCCCTTTATGAAGCTTCAAATTCCGGTGTTGAAATTAAACTAATTGTAAGAGGTGTTTGCAGCCTTGTGCCGGGTGAAAAGATCTTAGCGAAAATATAGAAGTACGGAGCATTGTTGGCAGATATCTTGAACACAGCAGAGTCTTTTATTTTTATAATGATGGAAACGAGGAAATTTATTTAAGCAGCGCAGATATGATGCAAAGAAATCTTGATAGAAGGGTTGAAGTTGCATTCCCGATTGAGAATCCAAGATTAAAAGAAGAAATTATTAAGACCTTAATTAAAGTCGCATTAAAGGATAATGTAAAAGCCAAAATTCTGCAAGCAGACGGCTCTTATGTTTTTCCCGAAGTAAAAGAAAATATTAAAAAAGTAAATAGCCAGGAATGGCTTATGAATCATGCTTTAAAAGCTATGGCAGTTAGAAACAAAAAACCTTTTGGTAAATAATTTTGAAATCTAACCAATTAAAAAAATTTTATTATCAATAGATGTCTTTAAATATATTTAAAAGAAAACGGGAAAGTAAAATGTTCGAGATCACAAAAAGTACTATAGTAAATTCATTAAAAAAGTTTAGTAATGATAAAGTAAATACAAGTACATTAGCGCTAAATTCAATTAGAAAATTTGAGTTTAGTAACGATAATTTATTGTTAGATATTTCTCTAAATACAAATAGCTCAGATGATATAAAGAGTTTGATTATTGATCACTTAAAAAAAGAATTTAACGGATTGAATACTATTGAATTAAATATTATCTCAAAATCAGCTTCAAATGTATCCACTCATAAAGATGCTAGAAAAGATGCAGTGCTTCCAGGAGTTAAAAATACAATTGCAGTTGCTAGCGGTAAAGGTGGAGTAGGTAAAAGCACGGTTGCAGTAAATCTTGCAGTTGCTCTTGCAAAAGATGGAGCAAGTGTTGGTTTAATAGATGCTGATATTTATGGACCAAGTATTCCTCTAATGCTCGGAACAACAGATAAACCAAAAGTTTATCAAGCAGAAAATTCTGTTAAAATGATTCCTCTTGAAAGCCATGGAATAAAATTTATGTCAATCGGACTTTTAGTGGATGATAAAGCTCCAGTTATTTGGCGCGGACCAATGGCAAGCGGTGCAATAAAACAATTTATGACTGATGTTGATTGGGGCGAACTTGATTTTCTTCTTTTTGATATGCCTCCCGGTACAGGCGATATACAATTAACATTAGTTCAAACAATTCCATTAACTGGTGCTGTTATAGTTACAACACCTCAAGAGGTTTCACTTATTGATGCACGTAAAGCTTTAAAAATGTTTGAACGGGTTAATGTTCCAATTCTGGGTGTAGTTGAAAATATGAGTTACTTTATTGCTCCTGATACCGGAAAGCAATATGATATTTTTGGTTCCGGCGGAGGACAACAAATGTGTGATGAACTCAACGCACCGTTACTTGGCGGTATTCCAATAGATCCAAGAATTAGAATGGGTGGAGATAAAGGAGAACCTATGGTAATTTGTATGCCGGAAGCAAATGAAACAAAAATTTTATTTGATATTTCACACAAGCTAACTGAACAAGTTAATATCAGAAACGCTAACGCATCAGAAAAGATAGAAATACTGCTTGGTGATGATGATTAATTTTGTTTTAAGTATTATTTAAAACGATATTTGTAGTAAAATTAGTCAAGATTTAAAATGAATACCTTAGATGGAAAACGAAATACAAAAAGCACTAAACAACATTAGGCCCTATTTACAGGCAGATAATGGAGATGTTGAGTTAGTTGAAGTTACAAATGATGGGATTGTAAAAGTAAGATTAACAGGTTCCTGTGAGATCTGTCCATTATCAATTATGACATTAAGAGCAGGAATTGAAAGGGCAATTATGAAAGAAGTACCATCAGTAAGAAGAATAGAAGCTGTTAGTTAATTAGAATATGGAATTATTTAATAATAAATATTTCTGGTTTATCTCTTTTGCTTTGGGTGTTGTCTCACTTTTTTACTTATCATTTATACTTATTAATGTTTTAGTATTGATTGCAATTTCAGTTCTTCTTGGTTTTATTTTTGCTCCATTTGTTAGACTGCTTGAAGGACAAGGATTTACTCGAACCATTTCTACTTTAATCGTTTTTACTGTCGTGGGATTTTTACTGTACTTCGGTCTTTCGTTTGTTATACCAAAGTTTTTTATCAGATGGATCAAGTATTAGCATCACTAAAAGATTTTTCTTTAAACGAAGAACTAAATGATCTTGAAAAAAAAGATATTGGGTGTTTTTCCCTTTTTAACAAAGGCGAACTTTCTAATAAAGTTCAAGAGATTTTATCAACATCATTTAATGATGCAATAAACCACATCACACAATATGTTAGCGGAATCGTTTCAATTGCTGCTTTTTTAGTCATCGTCCCGTTCATCACATTTTATCTGCTTAAAGACAGTGCTGTAATTCATAAATCATTAATTCATATTCTTCCAAATAAATATTTTGAAATGTCTTATTGGATATTGAAAAGAATCAGTCTGCAACTTGGCAGGTTTGTTAGAGGCTGGATTTTTGATGCAATGTTTGTTGGTACAGCAATAGGTTTTGGATTTTATTTTATAGGATTACCAAACGCACTTCCTCTTGGTGCAATTGCTGGCATCGGTCATTTAATTCCATATCTAGGACCGATAATCGGCGGTGTACCCGCAATTGTACTCTCAATAATGCAAACTGGTGATTTATCCCAAGTGCCATTAATTATGATGATTGTTGCTTTAACCTATACATTAGATAATGGTATAGTTCAGCCTTATGTTTTTTCAAAAAGCGTGGACATGCATCCAATTATAATTATACTACTTATTATAATCGGTGGTGAGTTGTTTGGATTAATTGGAATGTTATTGGCAGTTCCTACAACAACAGTTATAAAAACAGCGGCTACAGAGATATATTTTGCGTATAAAAATTATTCGATTGCTAGATTGTAGATAAGTTTATATTACGCCTCAGCTTCAACTCTTTTTATCACATCAACAGAAGCTATTCCTTCAGCCTCAGCACTAAAATTTGTAATTATTCTGTGTCTTAGTACAGGAAGCATTGATGCTTTTACATCATCTATATTAGGAGTAAATCTGCCTTGAATAATTGCTCGAGTTTTTGCAGCCATAACTAAATACTGAGAAGCTCTTGGGCCAGCACCCCAGATTACCCAATCCTTAACATATTTTGGAGAGGTGCCATTCGTTGGTCTCGTCATATTAGAAACTTTAACAGCAAATTCAATTACATTTTGTGCAACGGGAACTTTTCTAACAAGATCTTGAAAAATTATTAGTTCATCTGCAGAAACAACTTTGTTTAAACTTGCTTTATATTCACTCGTTGTTGTTTGTACTATCTTTAATTCCTCTTCTACAGAAGGATAATCCAACCAAAGATTGAACATAAATCTATCAAGTTGTGCCTCAGGTAACGGATATGTTCCCTCTTGTTCAATTGGATTTTGAGTTGCAAGAACAAAAAATGGTTCGGGTAATTGATATGTATGACCTGCGGCAGTTACTTTATGCTCTTGCATTGCTTCCAACAAAGCAGCTTGAGTTTTAGGTGGTGTTCTATTTATTTCATCAGCAAGAATTATGTTAGCAAAGATTGGTCCAGAAATAAATCTAAAATTTCTTCTCTTTGTCGCAAGATCTTCTTCTAGAATTTCTGTTCCCGTTATATCACTAGGCATAAGATCTGGAGTAAACTGGATACGGCTAAACTTCAAATCCATGACTTCTGCAAGCGTTTTGATCAAGAGAGTTTTTGCAAGACCCGGCACACCAACTAATAAGCAATGACCGCGCGATAACAACGAAATAATAAGTTGATTAATAATCTCATCTTGCCCAACAATAACTTTGGCAATTTCAGATTTTATTTGCAGTACTTTTTTATTTAATTGTTCTACTAATTGAACATCATTGCTGCCTGGACCTGTTTCGCTCACTTAAAATCCTGTCTTTTAAATTC
Source organism: Ignavibacteriales bacterium (assembly GCA_016709765.1). Taxonomy (NCBI): domain Bacteria; kingdom Pseudomonadati; phylum Ignavibacteriota; class Ignavibacteria; order Ignavibacteriales; species Ignavibacteriales bacterium. Next base: position 7,886 of record JADJMD010000007.1, on the reverse strand, counting down.
TAACTTCCCAATAAATTTTACTTTTAATTGTTTCAATCCACTTGGTGTATTCTATTTGTTTTTTATTTTCATCAGCAAGCTTTTTCACTTCCGCGTAATCATCTGTTAAGCTTGCTTTATGCTGCGGAACTCTTGCCTTTAACCAAACTACATGATAACCATAAGTACCGGGTGCATATTCCAAACGTCTTGGAAATCCAATCTCACCCTGTTTTAATTTGCCAACAGCATCCAACAATGCTTTATCCAACTGGCTTATATAAAAATCGCCTAACTCACCACCGAAAGGCGAACTATCTTTATCCTCGCTGTATTTTTTTGCATACTCTTGAAAAGTGCCCAATCCTTTTTGAATACTATCACGGACTTCAGAAAGAAAATCTATCGTTTGAAGATCAGCATCTTCATCAGCTTTTATCTTTACAAGAATATGCCTTGTATGAATGGACTCGCCGCGTTTTTCCATAAGCTGTATGATATGAAATCCAACTGGTGATTCAATAACCGTAGAAATTTCGTTTATATTTAATTTAAATGCTGCTTCTTCAAATTCGGGATAGAAAACACCTTTCTTTACAAAACCAAGATCTCCGCCTTGTGCAGCACTTCCGGGATCATCAGAATAATTTTTTGCAAGTTCAGAAAAATCTGCACCTGCTTTAATAGAATCTAATAGTGATACTGCTTTATCATAAAATTTTTGCTTTAGCTTTGCACTTGCTTTAGGATTTTGAAAAATATGATAAATAGTTAATTTTTCTGGAATAATGCCTATGCTGTCTTTATAGACATCAAAAAACTCTTCAACTTCTCTTCTACTTGCTTGTACTCTTCCAAAGTTTTTTCCTGTAGTCTTTGAGACATCAAACTTTTTCTAACCTCATCACGCAATTCTCTTTTTATTCTATCGATGCTCATCCCATAAATTTTTTCTATGTTGGCGATTGAGCCATATTGCTGAACAAAAGAATTTATTTGGTAATCAATTCGTTGATTAATTTCATCTTCAGTTATTGTGATAGAATCAAGATCAGCTTGAGCGTAAATAAGTTTTTCCTCAATCATAGTATTAAGCAATTGCTCTTTTAATCCGGGAGTACTGGGATCAATTTGTCTTTGTGAAGCAAAAATTCCTACTTGAAAATCAAGTTCACTTTGAAGAATAATTTCGTTATCTACAACCGCAACAATTTTATCAAGCGCTTGTTGCGCAAATAATCCAACGGACATGAATAGAACAAGAATTGCAATTTTTATTTTCATTTTTTTATCTCAATTTCATTTTGGGAATAAAGAGTTTTAAGATATTCTTCAACAAGAATTTTCTTTTCTCAGCAATAAATCTTTTCGCAACTTTTGATTTAATTATCTCTAATGGCGGTGTCGATTGTTTGCCGTATTTACTTAGGAATTGTACTATGGAATAATATCCAGGTTTTTCTGTAATTACAATACTAATTTCTTCAGGGTAAAAATCATTTATTATTCTGGATAGTTGGACAGGATAGATATTATTTTCTTCAACAAACTCGGATTCAATATTTTTAACAAGCGATGAATCACTTACAAAAACACTTACAGCCTTTTTCCAATCACTATCTAAAGCATAATTTCTAAATTTTATTGCGTTATCTTCATTGCTGAACGAGACTTTATTCAATTGATATGAATCCGAATTTAACCTGAAATAACCCTTGTTAGATTCATAATATTCAAGCAGTTCATTATCTGAGTAATCTATATCTTCCGAGGATTCGAATTTACTAATCAGCATTGCTGCAGCTAATTCAGAAGAAGATTTTTTAGGATATTCAAATAATCTTCCTGCTTTGTAATTCCTTCATCAGCAGCTTTTGGAATAAAATTTCCTGGTATATCCAATTATTAATCAGTTGTTCTTTTGTGCAGAATTTAGATTAGAAGTATCTGCCAGGGAATCAAATTCTTCCCTGGTCAGATAAGATTCATTAACGCGAGCTATAAAATCGTCTTTCTTTTGTTCTTTAGAACACGCTGTAATTGCAAGCACTCCAAAAAGAAAAATTATTTTAATTACTGTTTTGTTTAAATGCTTTTCGCAATTCATCATAATTAATAACGGGCAAATACTTTTTCTTTAAGGAATCGATATATTCATTTTCAAGTCGTTTACTTTCATACTCTTGGAATCCACCAGAAACTTCAGGTTTAGCTTCTTCAAATGTTTTTAATCTTGCAGAATCTTTAACATCTAATCTTAAGATTGAGAAACCACCCGGATTAGCAATTGGTTCAGTGTAATCACCAATCTTATTTAAGTTATTTACGATTTTAGAAAACTCACTGGAACCAATAACCTGCAAATCATATTTGCCGCTTTTATCCTTTACTTGTGATCTTTCAGTTTTTGCAGCTAACGAATCAAAATTTTCTCCATCTTTTAGCAAGCTATAATAATGTTTAATAACAGAATCTTTTCTTGCATAGATTTCAGTATAGCCAACTCTATCCGGCCAGGAATATTTTTCTATATTCTTTTGATAGTAATCATATAACTTAATACTATCTACACTTACTTTATTCCATACTTCTTCTTCCTGCAATTTGAAGATAAATATTCCATTTTGGTAATCTTTCATCAGATCAGCAAATTGAGGATCGGTTTTATCAAGTACCAGTGCTTTTTGTTCAAGCAATGCCTGTTCAGAATATTTAGTAATACCTTTTTTAATTACATCTTCAGAAAATCTTTTACCACTAAATTCAGTTTCAGATTTTAGTTTTGAATAAAAATCACTCACGGTTTCTGTGTAGTTATTAAAGCTAAATATTGGTTTGCTGCCAATTTCATCTAAGCCTTTCATTTCGCCACCGATAACTGTTGAATCATTGTATCCAATTATTTGCTGGATTACAGTTTCATTTACATTATAATTAAATTCTTTTTTATAACTGTTAATTAGGTCTGCATACAATTCTGGATAACGTGAACGTTTTAATAAATTTTTAAGATTTTCTCTTTCATCTTCATAAGATGGATATTCTTCTTTACCGGTTACTTTTATTACATGAAGGCCAAAATTAGTTTTAACAACTTTCGGAAACCTCTCCCACCGCTAAATTGAAAGCAGCTTCATCAAACTCCTGAACCATCATTCTTCTTTCAAAGAATCCTAAATCTCCGCCTTTTTCTTTGTACCGGAATCATCAGAATATTTCATTGCAACATCAGCAAAATCTTTACCTGCTTTTAATTCAGTTAAAACGCTATCCATTGTAAGATATGCAGCTGCAGTATCAACTTCGCCTGCAGGATCTATGTAACTAATTAAAATATGACTGGCTTGTATTTTAGGAACTCTTGGTTTCCTATCTGTTACTTTAATTATATGATATCCAAATTTAGTTTTTACAACTTCAGGATAAACTTTTCCTTTTTCAGTTTTGTAAGCGGCATCTTCAAACTCAAATGGAAGCTGACCTGCTGTAAAATAAAATATATCGCCTTCTTTAGGTTTAGAAAATTGATCTTGTGAAAATTGTAAAACCATGTCTTCAAACTTCGCACCTTTTTAATACTATCCAGCAAAGATTGAGTATATTTATTTGCCGCTTCTTCTCCAGTGGAATCAACTCTAATCATAAGATGGCTTGCACGAATTTCAGTCTTCCTTTTTCATACCAATCTTTAATGTTAGGTTCTACAAGATATTTCTCAAGTAAATAAGATGATCCAACTTTCTTTTTGTAATCTATTAATTCATTATTAAGCTCTGGGTCATTTTGAAAGCCGCGGGATTTTGCGTCTTCCAATTTTATTTTGAAATTAGTGTAGAGGTCTGCAAAATTTTTATAGTTTTCAAAACTATCTTTCTGGGCAACTTCTAATCCACCAACATTTTTTGAGTATGCTTTTTCAAATTCATCCATCGTTATTTTGCATCATCATACTGTGCAACTACGATCTTAGAATGCTCCGGTGAACATAGAGGCAAATAGAATTGTTATTAAGGCAACGAGTAAAATGGATAACCTAAAGTACATTATTGTCTCCTGAAATATTTATACAAATTTAACTTTAAATTTTATCAATTGAGGGATTGAAAATCAAGGCAATTAATACTGATTCTTTAGCTTTTCTAAAGAATCAGCTTAAAAATTACTTAATTAGACTTATTTTAATTGTTTGTTGATTGCTTTGAGAAATCATCTTAACAAAATAAGTTCCACTTGCTAAGTTACTGCCGTCAACGCTTATTTCATACGATCCCGCTTGCACATCTTCATTAACTAGCGTTTTAACTTCATTTCCTAAAATATCAAACAAACCCATTTTTAATTGCCCTGAGATGGTACAAAATATTTAATATTCGTGGTTGGATTAAATGGATTTGGATAATTTTGAAATAGCTTAAAATCGTTTAGCGTTATAATGTCAACTGCAACTTCTGATGAATATTCAAAACTTCCATCAAAATCTAATTGTTTTAATCTATAATAATATCTATTTGATGATAAATTTTGATCAAGAAAGTTATACGTAACTCTGTTTGTGCTTGTCCCGTTTCCGTTAACAAAACCAATTTTTTCATAAACAGAATAATCATCTCTTCTTTCTATTTCAAATCCAAAATTATTTAACTCTGTTGCTGTAATCCATTGTAGATTAACTTTACCATCTTCAAAAACTCCACTAAACATTGTTAGTTCAACTGGGACAACAACTAAATTAATAGCGCTAAGTGCATTTATAATTCCCCATCCGTACAAATTATCCGGACTACTACTCTGTGTTGCAGTAGATCTTAATAACTGCAATACTTCCATAGGAGTAAGAGACGGATTTTTTGTATGATAAGCGCACAAACGCCTGCAGCTAAAGGACAACTAAACGAAGTTCCACTTCCAGCAGAGTAAGAATTTCCAAATGAGCTTGCATGATAAACATTTGAACCCATTGCCATTAAATCAGGTTTAAATCGGCCATCAAAGGTAGGCCCAACTGAACTAAAAGATGAACGCGTTCCACTAGAAGTAACTGCGCCGATTGTGAAAACACTATCACCATCAGCAGGCGCACCTAACGTATTATGCGATGTGTTCAAACCATTATTACTTGCTGCATTTACAACTACAATTCCCTTTCCGGCTGCAAGATCTGCAGCAATTGTAATAAGTGCGGTATTACCATCCATGTCTTGCCAAGTATAACTTGTAAAAGGTGAATCATAATCTAAATAGCTTAGAGATGTAGAAGTTACATCAACACCAATACTATCTGCCCATTCAAGTCCGGCAATCCAATTATCTTCTTCAACAGGGGTTTCACTATCGGTGTTTTCTGTTTTAGCCAATATAAAATTTGAAGCGTAGGCCGGACCAACTAATTGTCCTTCTTTAAATCCACCTATAATAGATAAAGTTGCAGTTCCGTGAGATCCTTCACCCATATCACCTTGATTTGCTACGTTTGGATCGTGGTTAACAAAATCACATGTTGCAATAATATTCATAGAGGAAAATGCTTCGTGCGGCAGATTATCAAACCCAGCATCTAAAACACAATTGTTACACCTGCCCCGTTATAACCGGAATCGTGTACGGCGGGAACATTGATTTGATTTAATTGTGTGAAAGAACTACCATAATTAAGTGAGTGCGTCCTTCAATCTGAGTAGGATTATCGTTTGCGTTTGAGTTTGGTTAAATTCAACATCATCATTTCTTTTTATGAATGTTCCTCAACATCTATTTTATTGACAAACTAATTTATAGTTATCTGGTTTATTTGATTTTCAGTTGTATAGCCGCTTTACAGCATTAAACCATTTAGATTTTTGTTTTAATTCAAATCCAATCTGCGTTAATGTATTAATATAATTTTGATTTACAGGAAGATCAGTAAAATCAATTAAATTATCATTGCTAAATATTTTGCTCTTCTGTCCAAAGATTTTTGGCTAACCACATTTTCTGGATTAGTAAAATGTCCCAAGATTACCTTTATCAGCAAAATAACTCCAAACTAAATTTTTACCTGATTGCAATCGGCATCCATTTTAATTGCAACTTGGTGAAATTTTTTCAAGTGGACTTTGTCAAAATACAGTAATCAATCCTAAAAACACAAAAAGCAAGAATAACTTTTTTCATCTTCTTCCTATAATTATTTAACTCTAGTTCCATTTTTACTGATTCAGGGACATTCAGAACTTCTAAAGATCCGTCCTTAGATTCAACAGCCCAAAATCATCTACCCTGGATTCCAGCCCCATTAGTTTTGCGTGTTGTAAATTTAGCTATAATTAATACTTTTTACCAATCAAATTTTCCGGTTGGTAACTTAGCAATCCCTGCAATAACCAGTCGTTCTTCATTATCAAGTTTAACTTTAAGCTTTATTAACTTCCTCGCTCTTCGCAACTTTTTCTGCTTCAATCACTTCTGCAGTACGAAGTTGTACTTTCATAAAATTATCGGGTAAGTAATTAGGATCAATTTCTTTTTCAGGTTCTGATTTTGGAAGATTATTGATCTGCGCTTTCTATCTTTTCATCTTCCATTTTAGGAAATAAATTTCCGCTTGATTCCAATTATGTCCTTCTTTAATTGAGGTTTAACGCAGTCTTTCCAATAACGGGCTGTGTATTTAATATAACAAACAATTTTTCTGTTGGAGGAAGAATGGGAGAGAATAATTCCGATAACGTATAAATAGTCTCCACACAATATTGGAAAGTTGTACCGCATTTCTCTTTATCTGACTTTACAGTTTTCCAGGGCCATCCTTATCATTAAAATATTTATTGCCGTCACGTGCAAGATTCATAATTTCATTTACTCCATCACGAATTTTATACTTCTCGAACAGATCAGCAACTTGTGCAGGATACTCTGAAATTTCTTTAATCATATTTTCGTCAATATTCTCAAGTTTTCCAAGAGCGGGAACTTTACCATCAAAATGTTTGAACACAAAAGTAAATGTGTATGGCTTATAAAGTTTCCAAGAATATCTGCAAGCTCACTGTTATTTCTTAACTGAAATTCTTTCCAATAAAAAACCGTGGTCACGGGTTTCGTAGATTGGCAGTAAGTGTATAACGTAATAAATCAGGAGCAAACAAATTTAAAATTCGTCAACATCAATTCCCCCAATTTCTGCTCTTGGAAAATTTCTTCCTTTCAAAAATTCAAATATTCATTTGCAGGAACATTTTGCGGTAAACAGTATTGCTCATTTCCTCCTTCATTCCACGCCATTAAAATTGCCGGGAAAATTATTGTATGAAATACTATATTGTCTTTACCAATAAATGCAACATATTTTGTAGTTGGATTTTGCCAATAATACTTTCTCCACAAATTTGGTAATTTCTTAACTAGAGCAATTCTTTAGTCGAAGAAATATACCCAAGAACAGCTTCGAACCAAACATAAAAGTACTTTTCCTGCAGCACTCTCGACAGGAACCTTTGATTCCCCAATCTAGATCACGTGTTATAGCACGGTCATTAAGCCCGTCTTTAAACCAGCTTCTGCCACATTGCAACACATTAGGCTTCCATCCAAAAAGGTCATTCATTTCAGCAACATACTTTTCTAAGCTTGGTTGATATCTTTTACCCAATGGGAAGTATAATGAGATGTTTCTTTTAAACTTGGTGCTGTTCCGGAAACTTTGCTTGTCGGTTTCAACACCTCTGAAGGGTCATAAAGTGAACCGCAATTTTGCATTCATCACTTCTTGCCTGATCATAACCGCATTTAGGACAAATACCTTCTATATATCGATCAGGCAAAAACATATTTATTTTTATTTGCTATAAAATTGCAAAGATTTTTTCAACAAGTAACCCACGATTGTAAAATTTCTAAAAAGAATTCTTTGCAGTTTCGGGATGAAT
>JADJMD010000006.1 GCA_016709765.1 Ignavibacteriales bacterium | reverse complement strand
GATATTGTTCTGTAAAAATGAACCTTGGGAGTCTTCATTGTTTCTGAAGTTTTTAATCAGCTTAAAAACAGTGGCTTTCCTAAACTTGTTTCGCTAATTTTGATTATCGGAAGAAATTCCTCGCCCTTCGCAAATCGATTATTAAAAGTGTGCAGTAGTATCTTTTTAGAATATTAGGTTTCTCTTCATACAATACTTTCTTTGTCAAAGGATTTTTTTTCATAATGGAGACCCATCAAGCTAGTAATAATAAAAAGAATATTGGGTAGTCATTTCTGATCGCGACCTTACTCTGCGGTAGGCAGGAGGGAGAAATCTGAATTATTTATTGACAGCATTCTCAGTCAAGTTATTCCTCTGAAATAACATTTTCCAAAACATGAATTGAACTAGTATATTTCATCCATCCCAGGTATATTTGCCAAGATGCATACATCACTAAACAGTACAAGATCGATCAAAGCTTTTTCTGTTCATCTGCGTGAATAACAAGACTGCCGCCACGTCCGCTATCAAACCGGAAAGTTTCTTTAACATCTTTTAACCTCTGTGATTTGGTGAGCCGTGCCAATTAGCAACTTGTGTTACTAATACCTTTTCAAATCTCCTTAAAAAATCTCTGAAAGAGATTAAATGAGTTGCATTTGCGTGCCTTGGATGGCAGATAGCAATCATATCGTTAAAATAAGTATCCCATTTATTTGCAAGTTTTGGTTGCAGTATCCATAACAAATCTTGCCTGCTCCAAAGTAAACTTTGCCTTTGTAGTAACCTTATATTGTGGAATTATTGCATAACCATCATAACTAATTTCCTCATCCTCTTCCTCAAAATATTTCCATCTTTTTAAGAGTTGGTTTGGTGTAAATGGTTACAACTTTATCAAGCGAGCTATCGGTTACAATAAATTTTCTTTGTTGATAGTTTACAACAGTTAACCAGTGTTCCCAATTATCAACACTAAGAACACAGGGGTAACCTTTCTTTAATTGTTCAACCAAAGCCTTAATTGCATCATCTGGTTTTCCTTCGAAATATTTCATCTTGCAATTATAAAATTTTGGCTGCTTTGCTAAACCGATTTCATCAGTACCATACCACCATGTACTTCCTGCTTTAATTCCAATTTGATTTTCACTTTCAAATCTTCCTAACATTACAAGTGCATATTTAAGTGCGAATGGTCCGCATTGATATTTATAAGGTTGTGGGTAAAAACTCATTTTATCTTTTATTGATTTTGAAACAGTGTAAACATTATCAAATGAAGTTTTTTTTACAAGTGATTTTGGGTATTTTTTAAATATGAAAGAAAAAAATTAAAAGTTTTAGTACTCTATAATGAGGCACACGCCGAGTTTTACCACAAAACGATTAAACCAACTCCTGAGCTTGATTTTATACCTTATTTTGAAGTTGATGAACTTACTCCAATGGAAGAGTTTGAGATTATGACAAAAAGGCTTAAAAAGCTTGGTTTTGATGCTCACACATTAAATCTTAAGGATGATATTCATCTTTTATTAAATGAAATTAAAAAAGCAAACCTGACGTAATCTTTAATTTTGTTGAGATTTATAAAGATAGACCGCGTTTGGAAATGAATATGGTTGGGCTTTATGAATTATTAGGTGTTGCATATAGGAGCCCCAACTTTAACTCTTGCAAATTGCCAAAATAAATTTCTTACAAAAAAGTTGCTTAACTATAATGGAATTAATACTGCCAAATACCAACTTTTTAAAGAAATGCCAGACGAGATGAATCTTAATCCAAAATTTCCTGTAATAGTTAAACCTGCTTTTGAGGATGCAAGCGTTGGTATCGAAAATGAATCTATTGTGTACAACAAGGAAGCTCTTAAAAGATTGGACTATGTTTTAAATATTTTGTTCAGCCTGCTTTGGTGGAAGAATTTGTTGAAGGACGAGAGTTTAATGTTTCTGTTATGGGCGATTTAAGACCAAAAGTTTTACCAATTAGTGAAATTGATTTTAGTAAAATGCCTGATCATCTTCATAATATTGTTAGTTACCAGGCTAAGTGGGATCCGCACCACGAATCATATCATAAAACAATTCCGATTTGTCCTGCAAAAATTCCTATGAGATTGGAAAATAAACTAAAAGAAACTGCGCTTAAAGCATTTAAAGTTATGGGCACACGGGATTATGCCCGTGTTGATATGCGTGTAAACAGTGATGAAGAAGTTTTTGTACTGGAAGTAAATCCAAATCCTGATTTAACAGAAGGCGCAGGATTTATGCGCTCTGCAAGTTATGGTGGGTTGTCTTACGGAATGGCGCTTAAGAAAATTGTTATGCTTGCTTATCAAAGAGGGAAGAGGAAGAAATAAATTTTAGTATTTAGTATTTAGAAAATTGTTGTAATTCTTTTGTTTTGTCGATTACTTGATTTTAACATTTAAATATTCTTTAGTTGACATTAAATTTTAAAGAGATTGTAATGAGAGTTTGGATAATTATTTATCTTCTTTTGCTTTAATGATAACATCACTTATTTATCCCCAAATTGATACTACAAAAAAGATTTTTTCCTTTAAAGATTGGCAACTTATGGCAATATAGAAATGAAAGTAATGCTATTTCTACAGAAAAATTATTGGAGATACAGTCATAGATGGATATTATTATTATAGTTTGGTGAATTTATATAATATTTCATCTATCGTACCTAAAAGGATTGATTCTTTATTAAGAGTTATAGCAAGATATGGCGGACCATTTTGGGGTGATACTTGTGGTGGAAATACACCTTATGAGGCCAGTATTTTCCATCTAAATGAAACTGATAATACTATTTGGAAAATTTGTGATGGGTTATATCTTGAACAATTTGTTCGTTTTAACCGAATAAGAATAATGAACATATTTGGTCAGCCCCGTGATGTTATGGAATTTGACTATGGAGGAACTGCGGATGGAGATACAATTTGGTTTTATGGTGCAAGACTTGCTAAAGGTATTGGTCTTATTGAGGAACGACATTATTAATGGAGTTATTGGATTTTACAGGGAGCTATAATAGATGGGATACAATATGACACAATAGTTTCGGTGAATGAAAAGCAAGAAATAGTTCCTGAAAAATAGTTCTTTAACAAAACTATCCTAACCCTTTCAATCCAAGTACAATTATTAACTATATATTGAAAGATGAGGGTTTAGTTAAAATAAAGGTGATTGATATTTTAGGAAGTGAAGTCGCAGAGTTAGTAAATGAAACAAAAGCTGCTGGAGAATATTCAATTGAATTTAAGGCAGCAAACTTACTAAGCGGTATTTACATTTACACTTTGCACGTAAATGGGTATACTAACAGTAAAAAAATGTTGTTGCTGAAGTAATTATTAAGTTTAAAACAAAACCCGATTCATTTCTGAATCAGTTTAATCCCTCTCCTTGCCAAGGAGAGGGAAACAAAGGGTGAGGTCAAGCTTTTACTTTTGCAAGCGCTGGAACTTTATGTTTTATTAACTCATAAACTCCAAACATCACTCCAACAAAAATAAATCTCCAATTAAAGAATTTTGGAAAAACGGAATTGCTGCTGTGTAGCTTGCCATTAATCCTGCGGGAGTTTTGGGATACAATGTTCCGAGTGCCCAAACTCCAAAGTTTGTAATTACAAAGAAGCTAATTGAAGCTGTTACTGAAGCGAATATTAATTTTTTACACTCACTTTTCAACATAAAAATTCCTAGTACAACAATTAAAGCAAAGCTTATATATACAATCCAAGCGTAGGAATAAATTCCAATTATCAAGTCTGTTAAAAATATTGCAATAAGTGGAATTGCAAACGCAAAAGATTTTTTGCTAAAATACGCACCGCCAAATAAAGCCATCGCAGCTATTGGTGCAAAGTTTGGTGGATGTGGAAGTAATCTTACAAAAGCTGCTGCAAAAACCATCAGAGCAACTACCCAAAAGTTTGGCGTAATTTTCTTCATTTGATCAGTCATCGTGTTTCCTTTCAATTAAAATCTTATAAAAAATATTTCTGTTTATAATTAGTTCAAAGATAAAGGTTAAATAATTCAAAAGTCAAAATTAAAAATTCAAAAAAAATCTTTTTACATAATTTTTACTCTATACTCAACTTAATTCCGCCATAAAACGATAAACCCGGAGTGGCGTAACCAAATACCTCTTCATAATCAGTATTTAAAAGATTTTCGACCCGGACATTTATTCTTAAGAAATCAAAAACATCATAGTGGGCAGCTAAATTAAGAAGGACATATCCTTTAAGCTCCGTTCTCAGATATGTGGAAAATCAATATCCTCTCTTGGTCCAACCCAAATAACTTCTGCATTAACATTTGTCTTTGGAACAAATGAATAACTTGCAAACAATCCGACTTTATTTCTTGGACGGCGTAGCAACTTAGTATCAAAATCTGAAGAGTTTGGACTAACATCTCGTGCATCAGTAAAAGTATAGTTGGCTTTTAGCCTCAAGTCATCTAGTGGCTCTGCTTGTAGAAATAATTCAAACCCTTTTGTTACCGCTTGTTTAATATTAATAGTTTTAAAAGTTGTATAATCAAAGCCAAACATATCACTAAACTTATTATAGAAAAAGTTGTTCCCAGAGAAAAATTTTGTTTGAATAAAATTGCTCAATACCAAAATCCCAACCAAAACTTTCTTCAGGATTTAAATTTTCATTTCCATAAGCAGGGTCATACAAATAGTATAATGATGGGGCTTTAAAACCAGTTCCAATTGTTGCTTTAAATTTTGTGCCCGTTTCCCAAAGCATATATGAAGGTGCAATTCTGTAAGTAAATTGAGAACCGAATTTATTGTGGTGATCTATTCTCGTACCCAGAGTTATAAAAAAACTTTCCTCAAATTTTATTTGATCCTGTAAAAATGCACTAATTGTATTAGCATCTTTTTTGAATAACACTTGCATAATCCGGAAGCAAAATATAATTGAATGAGTAGTATTCTGAAGCTGATTCTTCAATTTCAAATTCAATTCCGGCTGTTAAAAGATTTGCTTTATTGAGTTGAAAATCATTTTGCCAATCAATTTTATATCTTCTTCCATCATATAAAGCATTAGAATAATAAGCGCTGGTAGATGAAGTATCAAAAGAATTTTTCCTAACATTTCTAATAAAAGTTAAGCCAAGTTTCTGTTTCCAATCACCATTTAATAATTTTATTTTTCCTTCCCCGCGAGCAGATAATTCTTCTTGCTTCGTTTTATATGTTGGGTCATCACCAAACATTCCGCCAATTTGATCATTATCAGATTCTGATTTTAAAAATCTTGTGTAGAGATTTATCTCTGCATTTTCACTAAAATCATATCCCAAAACAGAAGTAAAATTATTAAAAGTATAACCATCTTTTTCAGTATTGCCATATTTTTCCGAGGCTGCAGAAAATCCATCGCTGCCTGTTCTGCTCAGTGCAAGGGAATATTTCAATTTATGAGTTGATCCATTTAATCCAATTACTCCTTTATAAGTATTGTAACTGCCGCCTTCTGTCAGTAAAGAGAATTTTGGAGAACCATCGCCTTTTTTTGTAATGATATTGATTACTCCAGCAAGTGCATCAGATCCGTAAAGTGTTGATTGCGGACCGCGTAAGACCTCGATCCGTTCAATATTATCAACAGGTAATGCGGAAAAATCATAAACACCTGAAGGGTCATTAGTAAGATTAACTTCCACGCCATCAATCAAAACCAAAGTGTGCGATGAGTTTGAACCGCGAATGTAAATATTTGATAATGTTCCATTACCGCCTTGTCTTGTAAAACTGATGCCGGTTTCGTTTCTTAGTACATCAAATACATTGTTTGAGTTGCTGTTTATAATTTGTTCAGCATCAATTACAGAAATTGAGTTCGCAAGCTGCAATGTGTTAGCATTAGTTTTTGTTGCAGAAACTACTACTTCACTAAGTTTATAATATCCAGCCGTATCGGTTTTTTGAATAATAGATTCTTGAGGAAAAGTTTGATGAAAACTGAAAAGAAAAAGAGCAAAGAGAAATATTGTTTTGTGCATTGAAGTTACTCCATATAAAAATGTTAAAAGTAACTTCGCGGATTAAAAAGTTTAGATAAAACGAATGGAGATTTTAAGAGACCATCGTAAACCTTACCTTTTGCGCGAAGGTTGATTAATTATTATCTACGGCAGGTCTCCTGGCTTCTAACAAAATGCTCAATGTTAAGTGTTAAATGAGATTCATTGATCATTTAAGATCTAAAATTTAACATTGCAACAAAGTTGCTATTCACAGTTGCGCGACAGCGACGGAATTGATTTGTAATTAGTCATTCTGAACTTGTTTCGGAATCTTAGATACAGAAACGAGCCTGCCTTACGGCAGTCAGGTTTAGGATGACAAAATACATCTCACCATACTTCCCTATAATTTCCCATTATCCCGTTTAACTGGGGATTGGGACACCGTAAATTGATTCAAAGAACTATGCCTAAAATAAGTTTAATATTTTTACCTCAAACAATCTTAAAAAAAAATTATGGATTTACTTTCCACCTATAACTTTTTTTCTAAGTTGCATGTAAGATTTATTGTTAATTATCAATTTTATTTATTCGCAGATGTTTCTGATTAAAATCCTAAAATCTTATTCACCCGTTTGTTCACACACATTTCAAAATTTAAACTTTAATTTCACATCAGCTATAAATCATTCTTCAATTAAAAGGAGCTTTTAATGGGCTGGTTTTTAAAATTCTTAAACTCTTCTATCGGCAAAAAATTTATGATGGCTGTTACAGGGAGTTTTCTGCTAATATTTTTAATCGTTCATTTGATTGGAAATATAACTTTGTTCTTTGGGCCAAGTGCTTTTAATGCCTATGTATCAGCACTCGATACAATCAAACCGTTGATTCGAGTTATTGAGGTTGTTCTGCTTGCAGTTTTTGTTCTGCACATATTTAACGGAGTTAGATTGTGGATCGAAAATAAAAAAGCACGCGGAGTTACGTACAAGGTAAATGGCTCTTCAGAAAACAGTACATTATTTTCCCGAACAATGTTCGTTACGGGTTCAATAGTTTTCATTTTTCTTGTGCTGCATTTAGGAACATTTTTTTGGAGATTTAACATTTACGATCCATTAGGTTATGCAACTCACCATCAATATTACGATGTTGTTGTTTACTTTTTTAATATTTGGTGGTATGCTATTCTTTACATAATCGCAGTTTTACTTTTAGGATTTCATCTTAACCATGGCTTCCAAAGTGCATTCCAAACTTTTGGTTGGAATCACATAAAATATTTTCCAATAATTAAAAAACTTGGAACTGTTTATGCAATTATTATGGCTTTAGGATTTGCCTCAATGCCACTTTATTTTTTATTAGGAGGAGGTAACTAATGGCAAAGCTAGATTCAAAAATTCCCCAAGGAAATATTTCAGAAAAATGGACTAACCATAAATTCAACATGAAACTGGTTAATCCTGCTAACAAAAGAAAATTTGATATAATTGTTGTTGGAACAGGTTTAGCTGGTGCTTCAGCCGCAGCTTCACTTGGCGAGCTTGGATATAATGTTAAGGCGTTTACTTTTCACGATAGTGCAAGAAGAGCACACAGTATTGCTGCTCAAGGTGGAATAAATGCTTCCAAGAATTATCAAAATGATGGTGACTCAACCTATAGATTATTTTATGATACGGTTAAGGGCGGAGATTTTCGTGCACGTGAAGCAAATGTTCATCGTCTTGCAGAAGTAAGCGGAAACATTATTGATCAATGTGTTGCTCAAGGTGTTCCATTTGCTAGAGATTACGGTGGATTACTTGATAACCGTTCATTCGGAGGTGCGCAGGTTTCCAGAACTTTTTATGCAAGAGGCCAAACGGGTCAACAATTGTTACTTGGTGCAGTTAGTGCTTTAAACAGACAAGTTGATAAAGGTTCTGTTAAATTGTATTTAAGAAGAGAAATGCTTGATGTTGTGGTTGTTGATGGCGCTGCCAAAGGAATTGTTGTAAGAAATTTATTAACTGGCGAGATTGAAAAATATTCCGCACACGCAGTTGTACTTGCAACCGGTGGATACTCAAACGTGTTTTTCTTATCAACAAATGCAATGAACTGTAACGCAACTGCAATCTGGCGTGCACATAAACGCGGAGCTTATTTTGCAAATCCTTGTTTTACACAAATCCATCCAACCTGTTTACCATTACACGGCGAATCACAATCTAAACTTACATTGATGAGTGAATCTTTACGTAATGATGGAAGAGTTTGGGTATCAAAGAAAAAAGGGGATATGAGAAATCCTTCTGATATTCCTGAAGACGAAAGAGATTATTATCTTGAAAGAAAATATCCTTCGTTTGGAAATTTAGCTCCAAGAGATATTTCATCACGTGCAGCAAAAGAAGTTTGTGATGAAGGAAGAGGTGTAAAAGGCGGTGAGGCTGTTTACCTTGATTTTAAGGATGCAATAAATCGTTTGGGACAAAAAGTAATTGAAGAACGTTATGGTAATTTGTTTGAGATCTATGAAACAATTACAGGAGAAAATCCATACAAATCTCCAATGATGATTTATCCCGCGCCGCATTATACAATGGGCGGATTGTGGGTAGATTATAATTTAATGAGTAATGTTCCCGGATTATTTGTACTTGGAGAAGCAAACTTCTCAGATCACGGTGCAAACCGTTTGGGTGCATCTGCACTTATGCAAGGCTTGGCAGATGGTTATTTTGTTATTCCTTACACAATGGGAAATTATCTTGCCGGCGATAAACCAACTTTAGTAAAAACTGATCATCCTGAATTTGAAAAAGTTGCTAAAGAAGTAACAGATTTAACAAACAAACTTCTTTCCATAAAAGGAAATCGAACTGTTGATGATTTACATAAACAGCTTGGTAGAATTATGTGGGATAATGTTGGTATGGGAAGAAATGAAGCTGGTTTGAAAAAAACAATCGAAGAAATAAGAAAAGTAAAAGAAGAATTCTGGAAAAATGTTACTATTCCTGGTAGTGGTGATGATGTAAATCAAACGTTAGAGCGGGCTGGTAGATTAGTTGATTATTTTGAGCTTGGCGAACTTATGGCACTTGATGCACTTGATCGAAAAGAATCTTGCGGCGGACATTTCCGTGAAGAATATCAATTTGAAGACGGCGAAGCTAAACGTGATGATGAAAATTATTCTTACGTTGCTGCGTGGGAGTTTGCAGGCGAGAATAAATGGAATCTTCACAAAGAAGAACTGAAGTATGAATATGTTAAACAGGCAATTAGGAGTTACAAATAATGGAAGCAAAGAAATTAAACCTTACGCTTAATATCTGGAGACAGAAAAACAATAAATCTGTAGGTAGTTTTGCCGCATACAAAGTTCAGGTTTCTCCTGATGCATCTTTCCTTGAAATGCTTGATGAGTTAAATAATACTCTCGAATTAAAAGGCGAAGAAGCAATACATTTTGAAAGTGATTGCCGCGAAGGTATTTGTGGAACTTGCGGACTTGTAATTAATGGGCACGCCCACGGTCCATTACCCAAAATTGCAACTTGCCAGTTACACATGCGTAATTTTAAAGATGGTGAAACAATTTGGGTTGAACCATTCAGAGCTAAGGCTTTTCCTGTTATAAAAGATTTGATGGTTGATCGATCTGGTTTTGATGAAATACTTCAGGCTGGGGGATATGTTTCAATAAATACGGGTGGAGTTCCCGATGGAAATGCAATTCCGATCCAAAAAGAAGTTTCAAGTTTAGCAATGGATGCTGCAGCTTGTATTGGATGCGGAGCTTGTGTGGCTAGCTGCAAAAATGCAAGTGCTATGTTATTTGTTTCTGCTAAAGTTTCTCAGTACGCTTTGCTACCGCAAGGGCAGCCTGAACGATACATGAGAGTTGAGAAAATGGTAAAAGTTATGGATGATCTTGGATTTGGAAGCTGTACAAATACTTATGCTTGCGAAGCTGAATGCCCTAAAGGTATTTCTGTTACAAATATCGCCAGAATGAACAGAGACTTTATGATTGCAAAAGTAAAATCTAAAGAAGTTGAAGCTTAGCAGATAAGAAATATTATACGAAGGCGATTTATTTAAATCGCCTTTTTTGTTTAAAATCTTTGAAAAATTCATCTAAAAAAAATTGCCTATATAGTTTTCATTCCTTACGTTTGTATTAGACAACGGGAATAAAAAATGAAAAACTTTTGTTTTCTTCTGTTATCACTTCTAATTAGTCAAGTTATTTATCCGCAAGAAAATTTAAACCAATCCTTAACAGATACAACCAAGCCAACACAATATAGGCGCGGAATTGAGTTGAGTGAAAACTACATTAGCTATGAAGATAAGTATTTTGGTAAAAATCTTTCTGAAGAAAAACGAAGCAAGTTTCCATTACAAAGCACAGGCGTTTGGACAGAACTAAATCCCAAAATTCCCCGAGTTGATTACCTGGGTATTCATTTTGTAAATAAAGATACAGGCTGGGCTTGTGGAAATCTAGGAGCATTAATTAAAACAACGGACGGCGGACAAACGTGGGCAACAAAGGAAACGAACACAACAAATCCAATACTAAAAGTTAGAAGTTATGATGGACAAGTTGTATTAGCCAGCGGATTTGGAGGAATAATTCTCCGCTCAACTGATGGCGGAGAAACATTTACACAAATACTAAGCACGGTAACAGGAGATTTCTGGGGATTGCGGATGTTAAACGATACTCTTGGTTGGGCTTGCGGAACATCTAATTCACTTATTAAAACAACAGATGGTGGGCAAACCTGGCAACAAATATTAACACCCGGCTACACTTCTGATTACTGGTGGATAGATTTTCTTTCTGAACAGTATGGTTTTATTGCCGCGAATGGAAAAGTATTAAAAACAACTGATGGCGGAAATAACTGGGAAATAATACAAGCCGGAGATAACCAGGCATTATTTAGTATTGATGCAATAGACAGTCTGCATATAGCTGCTGCAGGATATGGTGGAACAAGCTATCGAGGTAAAAATATTTACAGCAGCGATGGTGGATATACCTGGGTAAATGGAGGACCTTTAACATTTGAAGCAGTCAATTGTATCCAATATGTAAACCCTGATACAGGTTACCTTGTAATGACAAATGTATCTGCAAGGAAAACAACGAATAGAGGACAGGATTGGACCACTTTACAAGGAATAACAGATAATTATGAATTACAATTTATGAAACAAAATAATATTGGTTACAGTGCGGGAACCGCGTTAAATATCAACAAAGCAGAAAGTAACTTTGATGTTTGGAGCCGAATAATAATAAACGACAATTTCTCAGATGTATTTTTTGTAAATGAACAGAAAGGATTTGTAATAAGTAGTTTTGGTTATTCTAACAATAATGGATTGTACAAAAGTATAGATGGAGGAATAAGCTGGGAAATTGTTACTGGTGCACCGGATGGAGTTGATTTATTATTTCTTGACAGTTTAACCGGATTTATAGGGGCCAGCAATTCTATATACAAAACAACAGATGGAGGAGAGAGTTGGTATCCTACGAATGGAACTACAGGAGCAGGGAAAATATTTTTTATAAATCAAAATACTGGTTGGGCAATACACAGCGGTACAATTTATAAAACTACAGATAAAGGAGAGAATTGGATTACACAGATAACGCTACCGGCAGATAGTTATACAAGTATATTTTTTGTTGACAGCTTAAACGGGTGGGCAACAAGCAGGTATGTTTGGCAAACAAATGACGGAGGGCAAAACTGGATTCAGAGAACGGATATACCTGTCTTTTTTAGTAACGATATTTATTTTAATGGTTTGAAAGGATTTATAATAGAATTTTTGTCATTATATAAATCAGACGATTCGGGTGATACTTGGATTGAGCAGATAAATTCACAATACATAATAAGGAATTTCGGCTGGCTTTCAGATACACATGGTTTTATTATGGGAGATGGGGTATATGAAACAAATGACAGCGGTGATACCTGGCAAGAAATATTAGGCTTAAGAAATGTAGGTTTAAGAAAATTTCAAGCCCAGTTAAATTATTTAGGCTATGCAATTGGTTACAATGGTTTAATATACAGCTATTTTGATACTAGTTATGTGCCCGTAGAATTAACTTCATTCAGTGGTACATACAATGATAATAAAGTAATTTTACATTGGAAGATTGTCACCGAATTGAATAATAAAGGATTTGAAATTGAAAAATCAAATGACAAAAGGATATGGAACCAGATAGGCTTTATGGATGGGAGAGGAACTTCTACTGAGCCGTATATCTATTCTTTTATTGATAAAAATTTGGGCGCTGGGAAATATCGATACAGATTAAAGCAAATAGACTACAATGGAATGTTTGAATACTCAAATACAATTGAAGTTGAAATAGGTACCCCAACAAAATTTTCTTTAGAACAAAACTACCCCAACCCTTTCAATCCAATTACAACAATAAAATTCGATCTTCCGGAAGATGGATTAGTTAGCATGGAGATATATGATATTCTTGGACAGAGAGTAACAACACTAGTTAATGAAAATATGAAAGCCGGAAGATATGAGAAGGTATTTGATGCTTCAAAGTTTGCAAGCGGCGTTTACATTTATAAATTACAGGCTGGTAGTTTTGTTAATTCTAGGAAAATGATTTTATTAAGATGATTTAGGAAAAGATTTACTTGAAATCCCGATTTACTAACCAAAGTATGGTTTAGTCTTAATCGGGATTTTTTTATATTTTTAGCCCTACAATCAAACTAGAAGAGAATTATATGTTTGAAAACGAAATAAAATTTATAAGTGATTTTACTTTAAATAAAGTAAAAGATCTTGGATCCTTTATAACTGTTGAAAAATTTCTTTCAACTGATATACATCCATCCATAAAAAAATATGTGGAAGGTGAAATTGATTACCTTATTTCTGAAGATCGGAAAAAATTAATTGAAAATTCTCTGTTTGATTATTCAGGGACAGAAATTTCTAATTATTTTACTCTCATCGGGAATGAAATTAAAAAAACAAAAAAGATTTCTTTTGAGGATATAAAAAACATTATACTTCAGGCAGTTTCATTCAATGCCAATTATGTTGTTCGTCCAAAATGGTCGCTCTCAAAATTAATTTTTGGTAACAACAAATCAGTTTCAATTAATGAACTTAATTTGATGTTAAACTATACCTATTATTATGAATATCTGAATAATGTTTTTCTGGCTTATTTATCAAAGAAAAAGATTTTAAATGTTACGGTTACGGAGTTTGAGTTAATTGTAAATAAGATTGATCGCGAACTATTCATGCTTCATCAAAGTAAACTAGTGGATAATGCACTATATGCGATTGCAGATTATTTTAGTGTTGGAGGTCTAAATAAATCTAGTGTTTCTGTCGAATCAGTTGAAAATTTTCTAAAGGAAAAGAACCTTACTGAACTTCTCTTTAAGTTAAAGCGAGCCTACTCTAGTTCATCAAAAAAGAAAGTTGATATTGAAGATATTAGGAAAGTACTTTACTCTACATTAAGTATTGATTCTCCATTTGTTGATGCAGATCATGGAGTTGAAGTAATAGTCAGCGACAAGCATTTTGAAAACCCACTTAAAGATGAGTTTATTGATGAAAAAGAGCTAATAGATACCGAGACAGACATTGAACTAAATCCTGAAATCGATTCAGCAGTGGATGAGAGTCTTCTCGAAACTATAAGTGAATCAAATGAGATTCAAACCCAAGATAATTCTACTGATGTTGTTGGAGAAACTCCTTTAGAGGTTATTGAAGAAGCTTTACCCTTATCCAAACCTGAAAAATCTGAGATTACAAATGATGAGGTTAATCATGTTGAAACTGAATCAAAGGAATCAGATGAAAATTCAGACATACTTGAGATAGACTCGAGCAACTCATTTGAAGACACTGAACTAGTTAGTGAATTAAATGTCGTTCATGATGATGAAACAACTTTAATAAAATCAATTGATGAAGAAGAAGTTCTGGCACATTTAACGGAAGAAATTGAAAAAGACAAATCTGATGAAATTATTATTCTCGATGAAAAGGAGCAGGAAGACCTGCTGAACTTTTACGACAACGAGCTCGAAATATCTATTGATGATGATGTTCCTGTAGTAATAGATAAAAAACCAGAATTTGATGAAAGCATTCCTGAAGATTTGGATGCATTAGAGTTTGAACACGAACTGCCAATTATTGAAGAATTAGAAAATGAGATACCAATAGAAAAATTAGATTTTGAAAAAGATTTACTTGGGGTGGATGACACTCAAGACGAAGATGAAGGGACTGAAAAAACTTCCACCGAAACAATAAATAAAAAACGAGGCGATGATATATTTATTTATCTTTCTAAAAAAGAAATAGATAGAATTATTAAGAACCTTTTTAATTCTGATAGTGAAGATTTTGCAAATACAGTTGAAAAAATGTCTAGGTGTAATACGTATGAAGAAGCCTCAACAATTTTAGAAAATATTTTTAAATATGCTCGTATCAAACCACATAGCCGCGATGCAAGTTCATTATCAAGTGCGGTAGCTAAATTATTTAATGTATAGAAATAATGTTTATTGATTTTGTCAAAATTGAAGTTGGATCAGGTAAAGGCGGCAATGGAGCCGTTGCGTTCCGAAGGGAAAAATTTGTTCCAAAGGGCGGTCCTTCCGGAGGAAATGGCGGCGTTGGTGGAAGTGTAATTTTTGAAACACAACCAAACTTATCAACTCTTTTAGATTTTAGATATAAAAAAAAATTTTTTGCGGGTGACGGAAAACCGGGCGCCACATCATTAAAAGATGGAAAAAATGGTGAGGATATAGTCATAAAAGTTCCAGTTGGAACTATTGTTAAAGATGCCGAAACAGAAGAAGTTTTGTTAGATCTATCCGAAGCAAATAAAAAAGTTGAATTTGCAAAAGGGGGTACAGGTGGAAAGGGGAATAGTAATTTTGCAACTCCAACAAGAAGAACCCCAAGGTTTGCAACAAATGGAAAACCTGGAGAACAACGAAAATTAATTCTTGAGTTAAAGTTAATCGCAGATGTTGGACTAGTTGGATTTCCGAATGCTGGTAAATCTACTCTTATTTCAAAAATATCTGCTGCAAAACCAAAGATTGCTGATTACCCATTTACAACACTTGAACCAAATTTAGGAATTGTTAGATATCGAGATTATCAAAGCTTTACGGTTGCAGATATTCCAGGAATTATTGAAGGTGCTCATGAAGGTAAGGGATTAGGAATTAAATTTTTGCGGCATATTGAAAGAACTAGAATTCTATTATTTCTAATAGATATTACCTCGGAAAACTATCAGAATGATTTTGACACGCTTTATAATGAACTTAAAAAGTACAGCAAAAAACTTGTAGATAAGAAAATAATTGTTTCGTTTTCTAAAGCAGATTTAGTCCCGGAAAAAACTCTTGCAAAGCTGGCTAAAACTAAAATCAAAAAAATCAAAGAACCTCTTTTGATATTTTCATCAGCAACGGGATTTGGCTTAAAATTTTTAGAAGATAAGCTGTGGGAAAGCTTAAATAATGCATAATTAAGTATTTTTTTTGAATTTCAGAGGCAAAGATTTATATTTACAACCTAAATTTTCGGCGGGGTAGCTCAGTAGGTTAGAGCAGTGGAATCATAATCCACGTGTCGGGGGTTCGAATCCCTCCCCCGCTACAATATTAAGGAGAAATAATATGTACACAGTGTTAGTATTGTTAGCAACTATTGTCGCCATAATTCTTGTTGTGATGGTATTATTGCAATCAAGTAAGGGTGGTGGTTTAGCCGGAACTTTTGGTGGTGCAGGTGGAATGGGAACTATGTTTGGTTCCCGTAGAACTGCAGATTTTTTAAGTAAAGGTACTTGGTGGTTAGCCGGTGCTTTGGCTGTTCTTGCTCTGGTAATAAATTTATTCTTTTTACCGGGTCAAACAACAGTAGAACAAAGAAGTGTTATTCAGGAAGGTGGACGAACTAACGTACCCACAGCTCCAACACTTCCACCACAAAATCAAGCGCCAACTGGTAATTAGTTATATTTTAGCTCCGATTAGATTTTTAATATTTTTAATCGGGGCTATTTGTTTTTAAATCCAAAAGTAATTCTACAATTTGATCTTGAACATCTCTATAATATCCCCAACCTCCTCTATTAAACTCAAATATAATGGTAACTATCAAATCTTCGCCATCTTTAGTCGTTAGATAACCTGCTAACCCCGAAACACCATTTAATGATCCCGTTTTTCCTCTAAAGTTATTTTCAGCTTCTGTTCCCATCATTCTTCCTCTTAGAGTTCCATCCACACCGGCAATACTTAAGGAATTAAAAAAATCATCAAAGTGAACCAGATCAAAATACATTTTTTCTAGTATGCCATTAATTGCTAACGGTGTTGCTTGATCAGATCTTGAAATTCCGGATCCATCAACAATCTCAGTCCCCATCCAATAAATATTATTGTCCTTTATAAATTTTAAAATTGCCTGTTGAGAAAAGAATGAATTTCCCTGAAGTTTGGTTGATTCCGCACCAAGAGTTTTAAATAAGCATTCAGCTAAAAAATTATCGCTGTGTTTATTTATCATAGAAATCAGTTCTTTAAGTTGAATTGATTTTTCTGCTAATTGATAAACCTTCAGAGGTGTAACTCCTTTTGAAATTTTTCCTTTTACTTCAATACCAGAAGTTTTTAATTTTTCTAATAACATTCTCGCCGAAAAAAGAGATGGGTCTTTTATATTTTCTGAAATATAACGGTATCTTCTTCTAATTTTTTTTCTAACCGTAGTTCGATTTCGGTCTAATACTAATGCTGAAATTGGAGGAAGTTTTACATTTGCACCTTCACCTTCAATCCAATCTTCGCGAGTATAGATGTCATCAAAATAAGAATCATCTCCAATTACATAACCCGTAATAATCTTAATCCCTCTTTTAGCCAGTTCGTTTACTAGATACTCTAGGTCTGATTCTGTAAAAGTTGAATTGCCAAATCCTTTTAAATAAAGATTCCCATTTATAGTTCCATCTTTAAGGTTGATATCATCTGAGAAAAGTTTTGTAGATAATTTGTGATCACCGCCCAGAATACTAAGTGAAGTTGATGTTGTAAATAATTTTGTAAGCGAAGCCGGAGTCATTGGTTGTGATTCATTAACTGCAAAAATTGTGTCTTGTGTTAGTGGATTGTAAATTAAAACACCGCTAATAGTGTTGGCGGGTAAATTATTAAGAATCTCTTTTATTTTATTTGTGATTTCTTCCTTTGAAGCTGCAAAAACATTATTTAACGTAAACAATAAAATTAATAAAGCAGTTTTTATCATAACTCTCAAAAAAAAATGATATTTTGTCATACGAATTTCATAAATATTGGTGAATCAATTTCGTTTCTATGCAAATATAAACAGAAACCATTCTTCAATTTAACACAAACTTTTTAACTTTTTTATTTATAATTATTTTTTAACAAAAAAGGCTGATCATGGCTAAAATACAGAAGACAGTAAAAGCATATCACGATGAAGAATTTCTGGCATCCTCAGATGCTAGAACTATTAGATTGCTTTCAGAATATCTTGAACCAAAAGCAAGATTTAAAAAACATAAAATTATGGATACTATTGTATTTTTTGGTTCAGCAAGATTAAAATCACGCAAAGAAGCAAATGCAGAACTTACTAAATTTAAAAATGCTAACCCTAAAACAATTACTAATTTTGCTAAGGAATTACGAAGAGCACAGCAACATGTTGAAATGTCTAAATACTACGAAGATGCTGTGGAACTTTCTCGAAAATTAACAGAATGGTCTATGAACCTTGAAACTAAAGCAAATCGATTTATCATCTGCACCGGCGGCGGACCAGGGATAATGGAAGCGGCAAATAGAGGCGCAAAAAAAGCAGGTGGGTATTCTGTGGGATTAAATATCAGCATCCCGTTTGAGCAGTATGTTAATCCTTATGTTACCAAAGAGCTTAGTTTTGAATTTCATTATTTCTTTATGCGCAAATTCTGGTTTTCTTATCTTTCAAAAGCACTTGTCGTTTTTCCAGGTGGATTCGGAACTTTCGATGAACTTTTTGAAATCTTAACGCTTGTCCAAACTGAAAAGATTAGAAAAAAATTAGGAATTGTTATTTACGATGAAAAGTACTGGAAAAGTGTTGTTAATTTTGATGCATTAATTGAACAGGGTGTAATTAACGAAGCCGATTTAAAATTATTTCATTTCTGTAATGATGTTGATACAGCATTTAACGTTATTAGAGAACATCTCGAGAAAAATTTCTTGCGGGAAAAAGAACCTGTTGTAATTGAACCAAGAATTCATATCAAGTAAAAAAAATCCCGCTCAAAAGGCGGGATTTTTTAATTACATTATAATGTTATCAGGACGATGAGCACGTCTAGCGGCTTTTATCTTTTCCATTCTTTTCTTAATAGAGGGCTTTACAAAAAAAGTACGTTTCTTGAATTCTTTAAGAACTCCTGAGCGTTCATATTTTTTCTTAAATCTCCTAAGAGCTTTATCAATGGATTCGTTATCGCCAATTTGAATACCGACCAATTATATCACCTCGCTTTGTTCGTGTTGGTCTGTTTGTTTAATGTAAGATTCAACTAATTTTTTATTTCCAGAATTTTGAAATTCAACTGAAATTGATTTTTGACCGTTGGATAAAATTTCTTTTGAAACCACTTTCCCAAAATCATTCCAGTTTTCGTGAAAGATTGTTTCTCCAATCTCAAAAGATTTAGAAGGCGAGTAAGTAGCACATTTATCGTTTTCAATTCCTTCTAAAGAAACTTTTTGTTTTACAACATCTTCCGCAATATTAATAATCATTGTCTGTTTGCATTTTTTACATTTTGCCCATCGTTTATTATCATCACCGGCAACTTCACCGGTCAATTCCATCTTTCTTATACCATTGCATATGCTGCAATGAGCTTCAACATTTTTTACTTTAGCCATAATTTACCTTTATTACAAGATTGCGAACTTCTAAAATATCAAATCATTGGTGATAATGCAAGAAACCGCTTTTAGTTAGATTTTGAAGGTGGCGTGGTTACTAAAACGGGAATTTTAGAGTACCTAATTACTTTTTCAGCGACACTGCCAAGCAAAGTATGTAAAATTCCTGTTCTTCCGTGGGTAGCTATTACTATTACATCAATCTTTTTTTCTTTAGAATATTTGATAATCTCTTCAAAATCAACACCTTTTCTTATTGCGGGAATAATTTCAGCATCTCGGATTTTCTTAATTTTCTTAACACAATCATCTAATTGTGATTGCGCATCAGCATCTATTGATTGTATTATTTTTTCACGAGATAAATCAAGTGAACGGATTGCAAGAATTGGTGGCGTTTTTTCGAGAACATTTAATACATGAAGATTGGCTTTATATTCATTTGCCAATTCTAGTGCGTATTCTGCAGCAGTTAAAGATGTAGAGCTAAAATCTGTTGGTAAAAGGATGTTTTTGATTTTAAACATTTCTATTTCCTTTTTTAGAGACTACAAAAAACTTCTTCAACTTGTTTTGGATTTGCGTTTGAAACAACTGCGCAAATATTATGATCAACTTTAGTAAATAATGTAACCGAACTATCTGTTACCGAAGAATAGCAATTTCCCTCGTCTAAATATTTTATTAAATCATCCGATAAGGAAATTATTTCGTGACTATTTAAATATGATTCATCAACCTGAAATAAATATGCTAGTTTACCCGCTTTATCAACATAAACATGATGAGCAAATTTTTCGCCTTTATCTTCTGAAACAACTGCTCCAAGCAACTTCCAATCTAAAACATTAGGGACAGAAGTTGAATATTTAACTCCATTCGTACTAAAAAAGTTTTTTATTTCATCTGCACTTTTGCTTACAAACTGAGGAGCTAATTTGCCCTGTAAAATATTGCTAAAATTATTTTGCGCCTGAACAAACATATTTTCTTTTCCAAGCTGTTCAATCGCAAAATCTTTTTGATCAATTGCACCAGGTCTATTTATAACAATTAGAACTATCGCTAAAACAACCACAAATGCTGTTGCAAACGAGAAAGCAGGTTTTTCAAAAAGTTCTGAGAAGAAGGATTTGCGTGCAGATGCAATTTTTGTTTGTGAGCCGATTGATTTTAGAATTTTTGCTTTAACTCTATCCGGGGTTTTTTGAAATACAACTTTTTCCTTAACTAGCTCTTTAACTAAGCTTTGTACTTTAAAGTCTATTGCAAAATCTTTATCAGATTCTATTTTAGAAAAAATTGCTTGCTTTACATTTGCATCAGTTACTTCGCCATCAACTAGGGCAGTTAGCATGTATTTATTAATTTCCATCATTTCTTATCCTTGTTCTTCACATATCCTTTATCACTTGCATATTTATGCAGCTTTGTAAAAAGCATTTTTCTTGCACGATGTAAACGTGATCTAACTGTTCCAACGGGAACATCAACAAAATCTGCAATTTCATCATAAGTATAACCTTCAATATCGCATAGAATTATTACTGTGCGAAAATCTTCAGGTAGAGATGAGATTGCTGTTGACATTTCGTCATCAAGCAAGTTATCATAAATGTCTTTTTCAAGGTGTGCGCTGTCGGTAGATGATGGTTTGATGTTTTCATAAAAATTTTCAATCTCTTCATAATCAACTTTGTCTGGTTCTTTAGTATTTTTTCTATACGTATTAATGAACGTATTTTTCATAATCCTAAACAACCAAGCTTTGCAATTAGTTCCTTTTTCAAATTTATCCCAAAAGCGAAAAGCTTTTAAATATGTTTCTTGGATTAAATCACTTGCATCGTCGCTATCGCCAGTCATTTTAACAGCATAGTTGTACAAAGCATCCATATGCGGTACAGCTTCGCGTTCAAACTCCTGGTTTAACTTTTGTTCATCTGAATTGAATATTGCGAAAAGAAAAGCTAACATAAATCCCTTTTTAAGAAATTAAGCTTTATTTTTTTTGTAATTATAGTTATTAAACAAGAATAATCAAAGATTTATCTAATTATGATCCCGTTTCCTTCAAATTTTCTGTTCTTCTCAATTTTCTGCAAGAAGCCATTTATAATTATGTAGGCGATTTTATTATCTTTTTTTAAGATAAAATTTGCCGGTTCGCCAATATTTATTGTTGTATCTATTTTACTTTTTAATGCAAGATTAATTGGAAACTTAGAATATCTTTCTTCGGGCAACTTTTTTACAAGAACAGTCGAAAATCCCTTTGAGTATAGATTTATAAAATCGTATTCTTGCAAATCTTTTAATGCTAATACTTTTTTATCATAAACAGATGCTTGCTCAATAGTGTAACCTGTAAAATCGTAATCGTTGTAACCATAATAAGTGGATAAATCACCAAGATCTTCTACACGTGATTTACAGTAAATAGTTTTTTCATTTGGAACTTCAAACTCATCTAAATTAATTCCAACATCTATTTTGATTTTTTGTTTTCCGCTTTTAAATGTTAGGTTTCTTAAAATCAAATCGAAAATATATTTATCATTAAACGGAATTGATTCATAAACATCAGCGCTGGTATTTTTATAACTTTCTTCGGCAATAGATTTGAAAGCAGAAAGAAGTGCTATATAATTGATTTTTCTAATGAACTGTTTTTCAGGATCATCCTTCCAGCCCCCAGATTCAATAAGAATTGTACTCGTTCCCCATTTTTGAAAATTATCGCCAAAAGCGCGTGGCTCATATTCATCAGAATATTTTGCGATGTGACCGGGAATAAATTGTGAAAGTGAATTGAACATATTCCCAATCAACTGAACTGCTTTGTTGCGAACGTTGTTAATATCCTTATCGTAATTGTAAGCGGGCGCGAGAAAACTTATTGTCGCTGTTCTAAAACTATTTCCAACAGAATATAGGTGGCTTTGATCGTGAAGATTAAATCCAAAATCTGCTTTTAAACTATCAAAAACACTTTTTAGAATTATTGCTTCGGGACATTGCAAACGAGAAGCATCACGATTTAAATCAATGTCATAAAAATTTCTGCGTTTAAATCTTTCCGCACCATCGGGATTTACCATTGGTAAAAAGTACAATGTAACTCTTTCAAAAAGTACGTTACAAAAATCTTTGTTTTCCGGAGCATTTATAAAATTTAAAATATCAAACAAGGCGGCAGTTGCAGTCGGTTCATTACCGTGCATTTGAGACCACATAAAAATTTTGGTTTGGCCTTTTCCAATAGTAATTAAATTTAACTCTCTGCCTTCAACGGATTTACCTACAACTTTAACTTTAAGTCCATCCTTGCTTTTCAGTTTTTTAATTATCGGATTTATATCCGAATGTTTAAATCGTCTGTGAGTTAAACTGGATTCCTTGTATCGATCATAAGATTGATATAGGTGCTGTTCAAAATCATAATTCTGTGCCATAATGGTTTCTGAGATTATTATTGTAAGGATTAGAAGAAGTGTTTTCATTTTTTGATATTTTTGTTCAGTTAACTAAAAGATTATTTAACTAAAGGAAAATTACCATGTCTGCTAACAAATTGAAAATTGATTCTGTGATTCCAAGCTTTTCTTTAATCGGGGTTGATAACAAAAATTATAGTTTAAATGGATTTTCTGATAAGAAAATTTTAATTGTAATTTTTAGCTGTAATCATTGTCCTTATGTTCAAGCTTACGAAGAACGAATTATTAATTTGCAAAATGAGTTTGAAAAAAATGGAGTTCAGATCATAGCTATAAATTCTAATGATGATT
Source organism: Ignavibacteriales bacterium (assembly GCA_016709765.1). Classification (NCBI taxonomy): domain Bacteria; kingdom Pseudomonadati; phylum Ignavibacteriota; class Ignavibacteria; order Ignavibacteriales; species Ignavibacteriales bacterium. The sequence continues at coordinate 33,535 of JADJMD010000006.1, read as the reverse complement.
TAAAATATCCGGATGATTCATTTGAGGAAATGAAAAAAAGGGCAGCGTTAAAAAAATTTAATTTTCCTTATTTAAGAGATGAAACACAAGAAGTTGCAAAAGCATTTGGCGCAACACACACACCACAGATATTTCTGTTTGATAAAAAACGAAAATTAAAATATGAAGGTAAAATTGATGACAACTGGCACGAACCAGAAAAAGTAAATTCCCATTATCTAAAAGATGCAATTGTGGAAGTGTTAAATGAAAATGAAGTTTCAGTACCAGAAACTTTTTCTATTGGCTGTACTATTAAGTGGAAGTGAAATATTATTTATATATGTATTTGAAATGAAATAGAATGTAGTAGATTTAAATAAGGAATTTAGTTATTTGTAGAATCTAGTTAGTTGTTAGTTTTATAATCAAATTGAAGGGACATTTGAATTATGAAATCCTTTCGAATTAGTATCGTAATAATTTTCTTACTTCTTCCAATATTAATCATCTCTCAAGGATGTAAGTCAAATTCCACAGAACCATCAGATTCAGACACTACTCACTATGTTATCAAACCACAACACGATATACCTTGGGCAACATTAGGTCAAACAGCTTGGCCCAAAGCTTTGCACGATGCGCAATGCACTGGAAGAAGTTCGTTTAATGGACCTGCAAACGGGCGTCTAAAAAGCACAATCCTTTTAGGTGCGTTTCAAACTGATCCGGTGATGGGACAGGACAGTATTTTTTATATTGTGGCAGATTCCAGCCTGTTAGCATATTCACTAAATGGAACACTTATCTGGAAATCGTTTATAGGAGTTTTCGCAGGTGGTGCAATGAATTATTCGCCACCAATAATTACCGGAAATGAAATTATTCTGGTTGGAACAAACAACGGCATTTCAGCATTCAATAAAAACGGAACAATTCTATGGCAAACGCAACTTAATGGCGGTGTTCTGCTCAAGTCTTGCGCTATTGGTCTAGATGGAAATATTTATACAATTTCGAGTGCCGGAACATTATACGCTATAAATCAATCAGGAAATATTATTTGGCAGCGCAACGCACCGGAGGGATACTTCATTTGGGGTGAAATGATAACTATTTGTTTTTCACCAGATGGAAGTAGTTTTTATGTTGGAGGAAGTAATGCAGAACAATCTCTTTATGCTTTAAATACTAATGGGGACATACTTAGATCTGATTCAATCGGTGGAAAACAAATGGGCGCAATTAGTGTTGATGTAGATGGGAATGTTTATTCTTACTTCGATCAAGATCTTGTGTCTATTTCTCCAACCGGGAAAGTGCGTTGGCGAGTTCCAAGTGCAGGCTCAAATTGGAATGTAGTAATTGACCCCAATGGAAACATTGCATATTTATCAAAAGGTAAACTTATTTTGGTGGATAACGATGGTAATGAACGTTGGAGTGTTCCTGTTGGTCAGGCTGATTATTGGACTCACCTTGTTTGTGATGCTCAAGGAACTATTTATGTTGAAACATCGGATGATGGAATTACCTATAACGTTCAAGCAATTACTAAATCAGGAAGTGTGCTTTGGACATTACCGCTAGCAGCTCATTCTAAAGAAGGAGGGCCTAGCCTAACACAAGAAGGATATCTTTTGTTTCCACATGTTGGAATTCCGCCACCAAGAGGAATGTATGTTATAGAATGAAGAAATTGTACTTTTTCTATTGGCTGTGCGATCAAATGGAAGTGATGATAAAAATATTTTTAAATTTGTAGGGATCGAACTCCTATCCGATCCGATTTAAAAGCAAAGGGCACGGAACGAACGGGAGTTCGTATCCTACAAGCACATTTCCTTGACTGTCACGATGCGACCGTGACAGCAGATGAAAAATGTAAACTACTTTAACGCAGTATTATCATTTTACGAGATACGCTGCTGTTATTTGAGCTTATGCGATAAATATAAATTCCGCTTGCAAGACCAAATGAGTTAAATCTTATTCTATAGGTTCCTACATCTTTCACTTCATCTAAAAGTGTTCGGACTTCTCTTCCAAGTATATCAAATATCTTTATGGAAATATGTTCTTGTTGTGGAATTCCAAATATTATTGTAGTCTCCGGATTAAATGGATTAGGAAAATTTTGATACAATACCAGTTTATCTGGAACAATTTCACTTTCAACTATATCGGGTAAATTAGTAGTATCAACATAGTCAATCTTATATGGTGTTGTACCGTAAGCAAGGGTATCATAATGCAGCGATCTTAACAGCATTGCTTTTTCCCGCATTATCTTAATACTCTCAAAACGATTATTGCCCAATGCCGGTGTAAGTGCAATCATTATCCACTGTGTATCATTAACCGCAAGATTAAATGGTCCCGTAAACATTACAAATCCAGCACCACCACCTGTAGAATTTTCAGGATATATCCACCCTTGATTAGTAATCGGATCACCACTCAGTTGAAATTTTGTAACCTGTCCATTAGAAGGATCAACATTCGGCAGACCATCACTTTGCAATCCATTTGCCATGTTCCATGCATCGTTAATTGAGCTAGCCATATTGAATGGTAGATAGTTTGATTGGTCATCGTTAATACCGTGGAAAGCTGTGAGAGGCAGATTTTTGTGATCAGGTAAAGATCTTCCATTAAATACCGAATTCTGTCCCGCTGAAGGAACAGATGGGCCATATACCAGTGTAAATCCTACAGCAGCGGGTGCTCTCTGAGGAGGTAAATTGTAAAATGTGTCGCTAAGAGCCCAGCAGTAACCAACCTGAGCAACGGTATCAATTGCAGGAGGATTCAAATGTGCTATATAAAAATCAATATCATTCCAAAAACCAAAGAATGCAGAATCAATATTTGAGTTACCTTTATTGATAATTAAATATTCAAAGAAAATCGTATTTGAAAAAATATCTTCATTATCTTTTTTATTACCTGCTCTAGCAAATGCTAATTGTTGAATTTCTATAGGAAGTAAATGCAAGTAATTGTTTGGCTGGAACCATTGCCAATAATTTAGAGTTGTTGAGTCCGCTGCATTAAAGTCTGTCCATAAAGTTTGATCGCCCTTTATTAATGGGTTTCCATTATTATCAACCGGAGCTCCCAAGTCAATTGGCCAGTTATTATAATCCGGATTATTTTGATCATCACCTTTATTAATTTTATAAACTGTATATCTTGCTGAATCTAAAGGATTATAGAGCATAGCAGGTTGCCCGTTAATAATAGGACCGGGAGAAAAATGTGTATTCCATTCAGTAACACTTGCGTGCTTTTCTCCATTTATTTTTCCAAGCATCCACAAGCCTTGTGCATATACTATACTTGTACCGTTAAGGTCTGAACCAGTCAAATAATCCCTGAATCTTAATTGATCCCAGGTTGTTATATTTGGATCAAAACCCAATGTCCCTAAGTTACTTAGTGAAGATTTTATTTGGTTAATATCGATTTGTTTTATGTCTCTATGCCGAGAGTGTGATTGGCTAAAGGATGATGAGGTGAATAAAAGAAAGACAAGCGCACATATTATATTTTTCATTATTCCCCTTCAAAGTCTGTCACGGTTGAACCGTGACAATTAAATAAATTTTAGTTTAATTATTATCTAATACATTAAGCCTAAATTAAGTGTAATAAAAAATCCTTGTATTTCTGTTTTCTCACGACCGTAAAGGCTTTCAACTCCACCATTAAGAAGTTTAGAATAATAATATCTAAAAGTGATTCCCACCAAACTTGACTTATCCAATCCAAAATTAGCCCCTAAACCAACATATCCGCCAACCGCGTATTTGGCTTGTGCTTTGCCAAACGAGTTAAAAAATTCTAATTCGTAAGGAGTTGTTACAAGTAGTGTTGGCCCAGCACCTGCACAAAGGAAAGGTCTTAAATTATCAGAAACAATATTTTCAAAAAGTCTGTATTGTAAACCAAAGTTTAGAGGTACTTGAAAAATTCTGTTCTTTTTAGATGCAACATAAAACGTTCCCTGATATGGATCGTAATACTCAAACTCACGATCATCCTTAGTTTCTGAAAATGAAAGATCAGCAAAGGCTGTGAATTTTACATCTATTTGTTTTCTAAAAAAAGTGCCTAGTCCAAAGCCTGCATCGCCAAACATAATATCCATTCCCCATGTGTTAGGCGGAAATTCTTCCGGAGGTTTTGGTGGCGCAAGTTCACCTATGCCCTGTGAGTATATATTTGCAATTGGTGCTACAACAAGAAATAAACAAACAATTGCTAAATATTTTATTTTAAATCGTCTCATCTTTTGGGATTTCATTTCTTTAGACATTTTAATCTTCTTATTTTTCTATCATTAAAATAATTATTGCTGCTTTAATATCAATGTATTTTTTCATCTATCAAAGTAATTAATGAAATCTGATAAAGCTGAATTTTGGGAAGAATCATACAAAAATGGAATAGTTGGCTGGAATTTGAAATCAGCAACTCCAACTTTTGTTGATTTATTAGATCATAAACTACTAAAGGATAAAAAAACATTGCTGGTTCTTGGTTGCGGTTATGGTTACGATGCAATTGCAGCCGCAAAGTTTGGTTTTGATGTAACTGCAAATGATTTTTCCGAAACAGCTATTAAGTTTGCAAAGGATTTAGCACGGAAAGAAAGCGTAAAGATAAATTTTTTATTGGATGATTTATTTTCAATTGATGAGAATCAAAAGTTTGACATTGTTTATGATTATGTAACTTATTGCGCAGTCAATCCACAACGAAGAAAAGAATACGCGGATAAAGTTGCTTCGTTAATAAATAAAAACGGAATATTTGCAATTATTCTTTTTCCGATAGAAGATAGAATTGGAGGACCACCATTTGCAGTTGATGTAGATGAAGTGGAAAAGTTATTCGGTGCTAGACTTGAACTAGTTTTATCAACAGATAAAATAAAAACGATTAACCCGCGCAAAGGCAGAGAACTATTGCAGATTTACAGAAAAATTAAATGAGCAGCAGCTAGTCATTGCAATTGACTTTTAGGGAACAGTCATTTCGAAGGAGTCTTAGACTGAGAAATCTGTTAGGTAGTATTGTAGAAGGTTTCTCACCCGATGAATCGGGTTCGAAATGACAACAGAAATTAAGAATAAATATTAAATCTATTATCTAAAAAAAATAAAAAGAATTAAATGGCAAAGAATTTAGAAATAAAAGTAAAACTTTCATCTCACAAAGAAATGAAATCTATTCTCATGAAGAATAAAATTCGATTTGAAGAGTTATTGATTCAAAAAGATATTTATTACAAAGTTGATAGAGGAATATTAAAACTCCGGATTGAAAATGATAAACAGACATTAATTTTTTATGATAGAAATGAAAAATCAAAAAAACGCTGGTCCGATTATCATCTTTTGGAAATTGATAAATCTGATTGCAATAAATACTTAAAAAGATTTTTAGATGTTCTTGTTATCGTAAACAAGAAAAGAGAATTGTACCTTTACAACAATACGAGAATCCATTTAGACTATGTAAGCGGATTGGGTTACTTTTTAGAATTAGAAACAAGAGTTTTGAGTGGATTAAAAGATGCTGAAAAAAGATTTGATGAAATGATGAGCTTGTTAAAACTTGGTGGTAAAAAAGAAATTAGAACTTCGTATAAAGACTTACTTTTAACTAAAAATAAAAAATGATTTTATCTAAAAATAAAATTACTAGCATTGATATCGATAGTTTGATAAATGATTATATCGAGCAAGACAAACTTGGTGAGTTATTAATCATCGTTCCAACTAATCGAAAGATTAGATATCTAAAAAGAGAATTGGTGACTCGCTCACCGGGTAAATCTTTATCGAAAATTAATCTTCACACGTTTGAAACATTTACAACGCAGATTTTTCAATCAAATGGTATTGACCAATTTAAAACACTTAGCGAAGCTTCGTCTGCTGTTTTACTGAGCAAAGCATTTAAGAAGACTGAATTAAAATATTTTTCAAACTATAAAAACGAAGTACCGCGAGGAACTTTAGAAAAAATTAAGAATGTAATCACGCAGTACAAGTTAAATGGAATTTTACCCGCACAAATTAATTCTGAATCAGAAAAACTTGAAGGCTCAGAAAAATTAAAAGCAATAGATATCGCGAATGTATATGAGAACTATTTACGATTTTGCAAAGACTTAAATGTTTACGAAACGGGCGATATTTATTCTGAAGTTCTTTTGCTTGAAAAAAAAGATTTTGAAGCTCGATTTAGCAAAACATTTAGTGGAGTTAATAAAATATTAATAAATGGATTCGATGAATTCACACAACCGGAAATTAATATAATAAATTACACTGCTGATATTGCGGGGATAGAGATGTTCGTGATTTTTGATTACTATCGATACAACCCGGCATTGTTTTCACATCTAGATAAATGTTATGAAATGTTTAAAGCAAAGGGATTTAAAGAAGTTGAAGACACATCAAAAGAACAATTTAATGATTATCAAAAAAGAATACGTGAAAAATTATTTTTATTGAATGAAGACGATTTTCAAAAAACAAGTAAAATTAAAACCATAAAAATAGTCACGCAATCTCCTGAAGAAGAAATAAGACTAATCGCCAAAGAAATAAAATCACTTATTACAAAAAACAAGGTTGATGTTGATTCTATAACAGTTGCGTTTAATCTGATTTCAGAGCATTCATCAATTATTCGTGATGTTTTTAACGAATACGGAATCCCATTTAACCTAACTGATAGATTTGCGCTCAATGAATCTCAACCTGTTATTGCATTAATAAATTTTTTGGAAATTTTAGAAAACAATTTTTACTATAAAAATATTTTTCGTGCATTAACAGGAAGATGGATAATGCTTGATGGGCTTAATCTGTCAAATCTACTTCGCGTTTCTTCAAATCTTAAAATAGTTTCCGGATATCGAAACTGGATTGATTCAATCAGCAGAACAATTGATGAAATCAATTATGATAATGATGATGAAGAGAATCGCTATTTTCCTGTTGGTTTTTACGAAAAAGCAATCGAAGATATAAAATTAATATTTGAAATGTTAAAACCTTTCAGGGAAAAGAAAACAATTTATGAGTTTAAGCATGAGTTAAGAAAACTTATTTACAATCTAAATTTAGCGACTCGGATAATCAATGATCACGAACAGTATATCGAAAAAAATGTTAAAGCGATTACAGTGTTCCTTGAAATCCTTGATGAACTATTTGATTTACTAGTTGTCGAAAATGGCACTGATAAAAAATTTCCTTTAGGTTCTTTCTTATCCCAAATTAAAACTGCACTGCAGTTTACCCGCTACAATATTAAAGAAAGACATGCAAGCGGAGTTCTCGTAACATCGGTCAATGAAATACGCGGATTAAACTTTGATTATGTTTTTATCGGTGGTTTAGTTGATGGCGAATTCCCAACACGTTACCAACCAGAAATATTTGTTTCCGGTTCCTACCGAAAGGACGAGTATAGGCATATTTTAGAAGACAGATATCACTTTTATCAAACATTATGCAGTGTAAAAAAAACATTGTATTTGTCTTATGCTTTAACAAATGAGAAAAAAGAATTCACACCTTCTACATTTGTGACTGATTGGTTAAGACTATTTGGTGTAAAGGAAAAATCAAACAAGGATTATTCTTCACTTGTGTATAGCAAGTTTGAATTAATGAAATATGCAGCCACTTTAGAATCTGCAAATGATAAGGATGAATTTGAAAAAACTGGTATTGATTTTGAAAAATATAAAAGTGATTTGAGTATTGATAAACTTAGATTGGAAAATCCTTTCGGTGTAACTGAATACACCGGAAACATCTCGAATGATTTATCGGAGGAAGCCAAAATCAAACTTGCAGATCAAAAAGAAAAACAATACTCGGCATCACAGCTTGAGGAATATGCCAAATGTCCGTTTCAGTATTTTTTAAAAAGAATTTTACAGATTGAAACAATTGAAGAGCCAAGTGAAGAATTGGAATCATTTGAGCTTGGCAGCATAATTCATTCAATTCTGTATGAATTTTACAAAGCAATAACGGGTAAACAAATTGTTATTTCAAATTGTGATGATGAAACATTTCAACAAATAGAAAAGATTATTTTTGGTATTGCTGAACAGAAAGTTGAAAAATTAAGACTTAACTCCACACTTATTTTTTTTGAAAGAGAAAAAATTCTTGGAATTGCTGGGAATCGTAAACATTCCATCTTATATAAATTTCTTGTTGAGGAAAGAAACAATTCTGAAGGGTATAAGCCTGAATACTTTGAAATGGAATTTGGGCAATTTAAAAATCAAAAAGAAAAAGATACTGGTGAAATGCATGTTGGTAATGTAAAGGTTAGAGGAAAAATTGATAGAGCTGATGTTAAACAAGATGAAAGCACTTATAAAATTATTGATTACAAACTGAGTGGTAAGCGACCTACTAAAAAAGAACTTGAGTCAGGATTATCACTTCAACTACCGCTATATATTTATGCTTCTAAAAAATTAATTGAAGCTGAGTTGAATAGAAAATTTGATCCGGCTGCTGCAATTATTTATTCTCTAAAACTAAGTACTAAAGATTTTGGCGAAAAGAAAATTCATCTTAGCACTTCAAGAAATCCAGGTGAAGATGAATTATTAAAATCCAACGAAGAGTTAATTAATATTTGCAATCAATATATTCCGTTGTATGTGGATAAAATTGTAAATGGAAAGTTCAACCTTTCTACGCTTGAAGATAGAGAAAATAAAGTGTGTCGTTTCTGCGATTTTAAATCAATTTGCAGAATACAAGAAGCAAATTAACAACCAATTTTATCCTTGCATTCCATAAACTTATAATTATTTTTAAGGCATATAGAATAAACATTATAATAGGATGAAAATGAAAAAAATAATTTTTCTACTTTTGGTTATAATTTCAGGATTTAACTTTGCTCAAAGTGGCGAGGAACAATGCATAATCGGAAAGACAGCACATTTTAATCGTTTACAAAAATTTGCTGATTTTGACTATCCCGGTGATCAAAAGTATGACGTTAAATATTATAAACTTGATCTTACTGTTAATCATACCGCACAGACAATTTCTGGTAATGTAACTTGTATTTCACAAATCAATGAAGCAGGAGTAACAGAGATTTATTATGACCTCACGGATCCGCTTATTGTTGATTCAGTTTTTTTTAATGGAAACAGTACAACATTCACTAGAGGCTCAAATAAATTAAACATAGCACTTAACGGTACCTTTAACCAAGGCGATGAGATTACAACAATTGTTTACTATCACGGAACGCCTGGTTCTAGCGGGTTTGGTAGTTTTGAATTTAGTTCTCAAGGTGGTAATCCTGCTATTTGGACATTGAGTGAACCATATGGTGCTAAGGATTGGTGGCCTGCAAAAGATACTCCAGCTGATAAAGCAGATTCCGCAGATTTTTGGATTACAGTTAGTATATCATTAATCCCAGCGTCAAATGGTAAGCTTATGGAAATTACAGATAACGGAAACGGAACACACACTTACAAATGGAAGAGCAGCTATCCGATTGCTCAATATCTACTATCCATGGCAATTACAAACTATGCTGAATACACGAATTACTATAATTACAGTCCAACTGATTCAATGCCTATCAATCATTTTCTGTATCCGGGCAGTTTAAACTCAAATATTTCTCAGCTAGACAAAACTCCAGGTATGATCGAAGTGTATGCTGAGCATTTTGGAGACTATCCTTTTATAAATGAAAAGTACGGACATGCACAATTTGGATGGGGTGGCGGAATGGAACACCAAACTATTACTTCAATGGGTGGGTTTGGCGATATGCTTATTGCTCACGAATTAGCACATATGTGGTTTGGAGATAAAATCACTTGTAAAGATTGGCATCATATCTGGCTTAATGAGGGCTTTGCAACCTATGGTGAGTGTGTAATGAATGAGGCCTGGTATGGAAAAGCTGGGTATGATAGTTACATTGCTAATAAGATAGCAAACGCAAAAAATGCTGTTGGGTCAATATGGGTTCAGGATATCAGCAGTGTTAATCAAATATTTAACAGCAACAGAACTTATTCCAAAGGAAGTGTTGTTTTGCATATGTTAAGGGGAATTGTTGGTGATTCAGTTTTCTTTAATATTTTAAGAACTTATGCTGCCGATCCAAATGTTGCTTATGGAGTTGCTGTAACTGAGGACTTTCAAGCTGTTGCGGAAAGTGTTTCCGGCATGAATTTAAATTATTTCTTTCAAGAATGGATCTACGGTGAAAACTATCCAAGGTATTCTGTTGTTTGGGGCAAACAAAACATTAGCGGCAATTTGTACAATTTATCATTAAAGATTAATCAAAATGTAAATTCAAATCCAACTTTCTTTACAATGCCGGTTCAAGTTAAGGTAAATTTTGAAAATAGCGATACTTTAATTACTGTTTTTAATAATGCTCAAAATCAGGATTTTAATATTTCCGTAAACGGAATGCCTACTTCAATTTCATTTGATCCGGGAAACTGGATACTTAAGAATCTAAACTCTATAGTTACCGGAGTAGAACCTGAGATAAATCCAAATACTTATTCACTTGAACAAAATTATCCAAATCCATTTAATCCAAATACTACAATTAAGTTTAATTTGGCTAATGAAGGGTTTACTTCACTAAAGATATATAATGTTCTTGGAAAAGAAGTTGCCGCAATTGTAAACGGAGAATTAACTGCTGGCACTCACTCAGTTTCATTTGATGCATCAAATTTGCCGAGTGGAATTTACATGTATACTTTAACCTCCGGTAGATTTACAGAAACAATGAAGATGTTGATGATAAAGTAATATTATGATTAAATTATAATCTCCAGAGGAGTACTTTTTCAATAAGTTTTTAAGTTTTCTTATTTGAATGTAAATCTTATCTGGATTTAATCTCAATTCATTTTAATATAAGTGTTTAATGAACTATAAAATAAATGATGATATTTTTACAGCTTTCCCAAAATTAGAAACTGAACGATTGTTTCTTACTGAATTTATGCTAAGTGATTCTGAGGAACTTTTTAAGATGCGTTCAGATAAAAAAATTTTAAAATATCTTGATAGGGAACCGCATAAATCAATCGAAGAATCAGAATTAATGATTTCTGAAATGATCAAAACATATAAGAATAAAGATGGTATCAACTGGATAATTAAAAAAAAAGACTCACTAAATGTTATTGGTTATATTGGTTATTTGAGGATGAGAATAGGAGATGTGCGAGCAGAGATTGGATATGCAATGAAACCTGAATATTGGGGCAATGGCTTTATGAGCGAAGCAATGGCTAAAGTAATTGATTTCGGGTTTAAGGTATTTTGTTTGCACAGCATTGAGGCTAATGTTAATCCTGCTAACTTAAGTTCAATAAAACTTCTTGAGAAATTCGGTTTTAAACGTGAAGCATTTTTTCACGAAGACTATTTTTTTAATGGAAAATTTTTTGATAGTGCAATCTACAGTTTATTAGAAACAGAGATTTAAAGATTACTTATCCGATCAACAACTTCCCACCAATGCTATGCAAAAATTCTTTTAAGTAATTCCAAGATGTCTTTTATCACTTCAATTAGAACTTCATCAGACTATATTTAAACAAGAAAATTTCAATAATCAAAAAGGGAAAAAGTGATGCAAAAAAGAATTCTTGGCAAAAATGCGCTCGAAGTTTCAGCAATCGGGCTTGGTTGTATGGGTATGTCTGAGTTTTACGGTCAAACAAATGATGATGAATCGATAAAAACAATTCATCGCACATTAGAGCTTGGTATAAATTTTTTAGATACAGCTGATATGTACGGTGTTGGTAAAAATGAAACTCTTGTTGGCAAAGCAATTAAAGGTAAACGCGATCAGTTTGTTATCGCAACAAAGTTTGGAAATATGCGTGGTGCTGATGGAAGTTTTCTTGGTGTTAATGGCAAACCGGAATATGTAAAACAAGCTTGTGATAAAAGTTTGAAACTTTTAGATATTGATGTAATTGATCTTTACTATCAACATAGGGTTGATCCAAAAGTTCCGATTGAAGATACTGTTGGAGCAATGGCTGATCTTGTTAAAGAAGGTAAAGTAAGATATCTAGGACTTTCGGAAGCCGCACCTTCAACAATACGACGAGCAAATAAGGTTCATCAAATTACTGCATTACAAACTGAATATTCTTTGTGGACGAGAGACCCTGAAAAGGAAATTTTGGATGTTTGTAAAGAATTAGATATCAGTTTTGTTGCATACTCACCTTTGGGAAGAGGATTTTTAACAGGACAATTTAAACCCGATCAGGAAATTCCTGCTGATGATTATCGAAGGGTAAATCCGAGGTTTGTTAAAGAAAACATAGAACATAATTACAAACTTGTTCAGCAGCTTGAGCAAATTGCAAAAGAAAAAAATTGTACTGTTGCACAACTCACACTTGCATGGCTTCTGCATCAATGGGATAAGACTATTCCGATTCCTGGTACAAAGCGAGTAAAGTATCTTGAAGAAAATGCTGCCGCTGTTGAAATTAAACTAACAGAAAATGAACTAAAGAAAATTAGTGATGCTGCACCTATTGGCTTTACAAAAGGCACGCGTTATGCTGAACAAGCTATGAAAGCGGTTAATAGGTAGTTAATAGTACTTACCTTGGGCAATTTATAATTAGGAACAAATTATTTGGAAAAGACTCAGGTTACTGAGTCTTTTTTATAGTGATTTAATCAGTTATTTAAATTTGAGTGTCAATCCTTATATCAGTAATTTTAACATCAATTATTCAACTCATATTTTACTCTAATGGATAAATTTAAAGACGAATATCAAAAAGAAGAACAGCAAGCTCAACTTCTAAACATTGATAAAGAAAATGATCCGGATTACGATCCCGATGATGATCTAACTTATGAAATTTCCCCCGTTGCTGCTGCATTTATTGGTTTAGCTGGTGGATTTTTTCTTTATCAAATTGTTGGTTCTTTGCTTACTCTTTTAATATTTGGCATGGATCTCGAATCCATACCGGTGCACAGTTTACGTCTGATGACAATGGCAGGGCAAATTCTTTTTATACTTTTACCTGCTTTGCTTTTTTCAAAATGGATTTACTCGGATGTTGGAAAAATAATTCGTATCCGCATACCTGATTTGAAAGAGTTAGGAATTTTTACGATTGGAATTGTAATTTTAACTCCACTACTTCAGAGTTTTTTATACATCCAAAATTATTATATAGAAATCTGGGCAAAAAATATTTCATTCATAAATGCCATAAAAAACTTTTTTGATGAAATGAATAAGATGGTTGAAAAAACTTATGGCAATTTGCTTACTGCAACTAATATTTTTGAGTTAATATTTGTAGTTATAGTTGTTGCTGTTGTGCCTGCATTATCAGAAGAAGCTCTATTCCGTGGATTTATCCAACGAAGTTTTGAATTAAAGTATAAAAAATATCTTGCAGCAATAATTACAGCTTTATTTTTTAGCGCGTATCATTTTAATCCTTACGGATTTATTCCGCTTTTTATTTTAGGTGCTTTTTTTTGGATTTGCAGCCTACAAAAGCAAAACACTTTTAATACCTATGTTTTTACATTTTCTAAATAACTTTTCTGCTGTAATGTTATATCACATTATAGGTGATGAGGAAATAATTAAATCAGATCCGGCGGTAAATCCAAATGAACTTTCATCGTATGTTACAATGTTTTTGGGATTATCGGTTCTTTTTGTTGGTTTGATTATATTCATAAACAAATATTATACTTCTAAAGAATTAATTAAGGAGAATTGAAATGCCATTTTGCCCAAATTGTACTTACGAATATGTTGAGGGGATTAAAAAATGTCCTGATTGCGGTGCTTCATTAGTTGATGAACTAATAGATCATGATTGGGTAGTCGTTTATACATCCGATCAGGAGTACGATATACAAATGATGAAAGACGCTTTAGAAAGTGCGGATATTGAAACAAATGTGTTATCACAAAAGGATAGTAATTTTCCTGTAACTGGTGATCTAGCCGTTATAAAACTTTTAGTAAAAAGTGACGATGTAGACTCTGCACAAAAGTTTATTGAAGAAATAAAAAACACTAGTACAGAAGACGAGCAATAATGGCACTCGGGAATACTGCTGTTCGGATTTTAGTTTCTGTGATTGCTATTCCAGCACTTGTATTGTTCTCTTATTTTGGCGGAGTTTATTTCTTGAGCTTCGTGCTAATCATTGCAGGAATTTCTTTTTATGAATTTTCTGTTTTGGCAAAGCAAAAAGGTGCAAATGTAAATGTTAATCTTGGTTTGCTTGCAATAATATTTTTAGTGATAAATCAGTATAGATTTTTATTCAGCCAGTATAACTTTTTAATTGCATTTTTTATTGTACTTTTGATTTTTGAACTTTTTAGAAACAATGGATCAGCAATACAGAATATTGGCTCAACTTTGCTCGGTGTTTTTTATTTGGGATTATTTGGAACCACACTTATTGGGATAAGAGAATTTTACCCAAACATAAATGGATTATACGAACACGGCGGATATTTAATTATCTCAATTTTTGTAACTATTTGGATTTGCGACTCCGCAGCTTTTTTTGGCGGAACTGCACTTGGCAAACATAAATTGTTTCCACGTGTAAGTCCAAAGAAAAGCTGGGAAGGTGCAATTTTTGGATTTGTATTTGCAATTCTTGCAATGATATTAGCAAAGAATTTAGTACTAGATTTTCTATCTCTTAAAAATGCAATTGTAATTGGATTTATTATCGGAACGTTTGGACAAATTGGTGATCTTGCTGAATCATTGTTAAAACGTGATGCAGGAGTTAAAGATTCATCACATTTAATTCCAGGGCACGGTGGAATCTTTGATCGTTTTGATTCGCTGTTGTTTTCATCACCAATTATTTATTTATACTTAACTTATTTAGCATGATGATTTTGGAAATGATTTTATGAGTGGCAAAGTTTCAGTAATTACTCTTGGTTGTTCAAAAAACACGGTTGATTCTGAAAGGCTAATGAAACAAATTCAGCTTAATAAAATTGATTTAACTGACGATCCAAACAAAGCTGAAACTGTAATTATTAATACTTGTGGATTTATCGAAGCAGCTAAAGAAGAATCTGTAAATACAATTCTTGAAGCCGTTGCAATGAAAAACAGCGGTAAGATTAAAAAAGTTATTGTTGCCGGATGTTTATCAGAAAGATATAAAGAAGATTTAATAAAAGATATTCCCGAAGTTGATATCTATTTTGGAACAGAAAATTACGAAGGCATAATAAAAGAGCTTGGCGGTAATCTAAAAAAAGAACTAATCGGCGAACGTTTATTAACAACTCCATCGCACACAGCCTATTTAAAAATTTCCGAAGGCTGCGATCATCCTTGTTCATTTTGTGCAATTCCACTTATGCGCGGATTGCATAAATCAAAACCAATGGATGAGTTGATTAAAGAAGCAGAATTTCTCGCTACAAACAACGCAAAAGAATTGGTACTGATAGCGCAGGACACAACTGATTATGGAAAAGATATTTACGGTAAGAATAATATTTCTGAGCTATTACGAAAATTAAGTGAGATTAACGGAATCGAATGGATAAGATTAATGTATGCTTATCCATCAAAATTTCCTGATGATCTAATTGAAGAGATAAAATCAAATCCAAAAGTTTGCAAGTATGTTGATATTCCGTTGCAGCATATTTCTGATGATGTTTTAAAATCAATGCGAAGGGGAGTTACTGCAGAGCGTACAAGAAAATTGTTACACAAACTACGTGCAGAAATTCCGGAAATAACAATTAGAACTACATTTATAGTTGGATATCCAAACGAAAAAGAAACGGACTTTGAAGAACTTTGTGATTTTATAAAAGAAATAAAGTTTGATAGAGTTGGAACTTTTACCTTTAGCGTTGAAGAAAATACATCAAGTTATATTCTTGGTGATCCTGTTTCTGAAGAAGAAAAGGAAAGAAGAAAAAATGTTTTGATGGAAATTCAAAAAGAAATATCACTGCAAAAAAATGAATCTTTTATAAATAAAAAACTAAAAGTATTAGTTGAAAGTGTTGAAGGGGATTTTTACATTGGCAGATCATATCGTGATGCACCTGAAGTTGATGGGGAGATTTTAATAGATAAAAAAAATAACAAAGTTAAAATCGGCAATTTTTATGATGTTGAGATATTTGATTACGATGAGTATGATTTGTTTGGTAATGTTTTGACAAAAGAAAGGAAAGAATAATGAGAACTTTTTTGTGCAGCCTTATCTGTTTATTTGCAACATTTAATTCTTTGGCTCAGGAAAACACAAATAATGAAGTTAAGAAAAAGATAAGTGATGCTGTTTATTTTCAAGACTTAGTCAACATACAATCAGATAAACCTGGGCTTTCTTCCGTTGATATTTATATTCAAGTACCATATAAAAATGTGCAGTTTCTAAAGTCAAACCTAGGATTTACTGCAAAATATTCAATTACAGCTTCCGTATTTGATAGCTCTAAAAAAAAATTAATTGTTGAAAAAACCTGGAATGAAATAATTAATGTTATTGATTTTGGAATGACTACAACTAAAGAAAATTATAAATTAAGCAAAAGAACTTTCGATCTTTTACCAGGGACCTATTCAATACGAACAATGCTTTCGGATAAGGATTCTAGGCAAGAAGCTATTGGTGAAAATATTTTTACAGTTAAAGAATATGTTGGTGATATAACCCTAAGCGACATATTAATGATTTCAAAATCGGATAACGCAACAGGTAAAAATGAACTCATTCCGAATATAAGCCGTAATATCCCAAGCTCTAAAAACAGGGTTCAATTTTATTATGAAGTTTATGTTAAGGATTCTGTTGATACAAAGAAATCTTTTGAATATTCTGTTCTTAATTCAGAAAAGAATCTAATCCATAAAGAAGTTGAGGATAGGGATTTAAAACCCGGGATAAACAAAGTATTTTATTCTCTTTCAGAATTCTCTTTTGATCTTGGCGTGTATTCATTAAGTGTTTCAATGCTTGATGAAAACTCAAAAGCGATTCAGACAGTTAATAAAGCTTTTTATTCACACTGGAAAGGCTTACCGGTTGTTATCACCGATATAGATAAAGCAATTTCTCAAACGGTTTATATTGCCACTCCAGAAGAACTTGATAATATGCAAGATGCCGAAACCACATCAGAAAAAACAAAAAGATTTTTGGAGTATTGGAAGAAAAAAGACCCTTCGCCAAACAATGATGAAAATGAAATATTTGACGAGTACTTCCGTAGAATCGAATATGCTAATGAAAATTTTTCAAACTATACCGAAGGCTGGCGCTCAGACAGGGGAATGGTCTATACTATACTTGGAGCACCAAATAATATTGATAGACATCCATTTGAATATGATTCTAAACCTTATGAAGTTTGGGAATACTATGATATTAATAGAAGTTTTGTTTTTCTTGATCAAACAGGTTTTGGAGATTATAGATTAATGACACCATTAACCGGCGATTTGTACCGTTACAGATATTAATATTTTACTTATTTGTTTTTTTGATCATGATTCTAATAATAACTCTCAATCCACTTTTAGAACGAATATTTACTTACGAGCAAGTAAAGTTTGGAACCGTAAATAGAAACTCCTTCACAAAATTATTTGCAGGCGGCAAAGGATTAAACGTTAGTCGCCAATTAAAAAAGTTTGGAGTAAAATCTTATAATTATTTTTTTTCTGGTGGAACAAATGGAAAGCTTTATCGCGATTTATTGAAAAGCGATGGAATTGATTTTACATTTGTTTCTACAAAATCAGAAACAAGACACGCTGCTGTAGTGTTATCAGAAAAAGATAAAATTGTTTCATCTTTCTTTTCAGAGGATCCAAAAATTTCGCAAACCGAAGTTGATGAGTTCAAATCAAAATTAGATAAAATGATTCAGAACAGTGAAATTGTTATTTTTTCAGGTAGTTCACCATCGATTGAAACTGATTCAATATTCGCTTTTGGAATTGAATTAGCAAACAGGTATGATAAAGTTTCAATTTGTGATACTTACGGCAATCACTTGCAAGACTGTATTGATGCTTCTCCAACAATTATTCACAATAATTATTCTGAAATAGTTAACGCATTGTCTGTTAATTTTGATGATGAAAAATCAGTAATTGAATTTCTAAATAGTCTTTACAAAAAAAACATTAAGCGTGTTTATTTAACAAATGGGAGTAATAATTTTTACGCTTCTAATTTCAATTACATTTATAAAATTAAGCCTTTGCAAATTCAGGAAGTTGATGCAACCGGAAGCGGCGATAGTTTTGTTGCTGGAATTGTAAACAGCTGGATTAATTCTGATTTATTTGAGGAATCCTTAAAATTTTCAACAGCTACTGCAGGATTGAATGCCAAAACTTTTGATATTTCTTCCGTTAGCAAAGAAGATGTAATTTTATTTAAAGATAAAGTAGAAATTTTACCGGTTGGAAAAAAAACAAAGACAATCGATGACTCGCCTCGCGAAATTTAGTTTAGTAATTTTATTTTTCTTTTCTTCATTAATATCGGCCCAAAAGCTCTCTTCATTTGATGTGAAAGGCAATATTAATTTTGATGATTCCGAATATCTAAAATGGTCAGAACTTCGCTTAACACAACCTATTTTCAATGGAATAATTGATTCCGTAAAATCTAAAATCGTAAGAAACATTTTATTACAAGGGTATTATTTTTTTACATCAATAACGTCGAACTGATTGTTTCAGATGATTCTGTATTGTTTGAAATTATCTTGGATATAGATGAAGGCAATCCTGTAATTGTAAAAAATATTTATTTTGAAGGAAGTGATACCGCTGCGGATATACGTATGCTCAGTCAGTTTGATTATTTAAAAAGACAAATATTTAGTAAGCAGGCAATTGAATTAAGTATTGAACAAATATTAACCCAATTTGAAAATTCAGGTCATCCTTTTGCTAAAGTTAAAATCAGTTCGGTATATGTTTATAAAGATTCTTTGAATGACGAAAATTTTGCAGATATTTATCTTAATATAATAAGCGGTAATGTAAACAAGATAGATAAGGTTGATGTTCGCGGTAATACATCGACTAAGGATTATGTAATAATCCGAGAGCTTCGATTAGAATCGGGTGAGCCATATATACAAAATAGAATTGAAGAATTTCCAAATAGGTTAAATCGATTAAGGTTTTTTGATCCTGTAGCTGTTCCGCAGTTTTATATCAATTCTAAAAATGAAGGTATTTTACTTGTAGAAGTAAAAGAAAAAGTCCAAAAAACTTTGATGGAATTATAGGTTACATTCCACCAGGCAAAAATGAAAACTCTGGTTACATTACAGGACTTGTAAATATCTCATTAAGAAATTTATTTGGAACTGGCAGGTCAGCAGCAATCAGATGGAATAAGTATAATCGTGATTCCCAAGAATTGGAATTAAAGTATCTGGAGCCATGGTTACTAGATTTTCCAGTAAATATAAATCTTGGACTTTATCAAAGGGCTCAGGATACAACTTATGTGCAGCGAAAATATGAAGGGACAGTTGAATATTTAGCAACAGAAAATATCTCGGCATCATTGATTCTGGCTGCTGAGACGGTTGTGCCAACAGTTAGAACTATTCCTGTTTTTACTATATATAACTCTTCATACATTACAACTGGTGCTAATATAAGAATTGATACACGAGACGATCCTTATTCACCTACAAAAGGCTTTTTATTTGTTAACGCTTATTCCTTTAGTAGAAAAACAATTAATGGTCCTGTTGAATATATCACACCAGCTTTACAAACCTCCGTCGATCTTCAAAGATTTTCATCTAGCTTTTACATTTTCTATGAATTATTTGCGAGACAAATTATTGCTGCTGGGGTAAACGTAAAAGAGCTACGCGGTTCAACTTTTGAAAATAGTGACTTATTTAGACTTGGCGGCACAAATTCTTTACGTGGATATAGAGAGGAACAGTTTATAGGAGCGAGAATATTTTGGTCTAACTTAGAATATCGCGCTTTGTTAACTAGACGTTCTTACGGATTTATATTTTTTGATACAGGTTACTATTTGCGTCCTGAAGATATTGAAAAAAATATCATTAAGTCAGAAGAGTTTCTTTATGGTTTTGGACTAGGTTTAAATCTTGAAACCGCATTGGGTGTTTTAAGAGTAAGTTATGCACTCGGTGAAGGTGATACTTTTAGCGATGGAAAAATCCATTTTGGAATATTAAATGAATTTTAATTAATGGAACTAATTATATTTAATAAAGGTTAAGTATTTATGATTAATCAAAAAGAATACACGAATGGCGAAATTTCAGTTATTTGGAAACCGAATGTTTGCATACATTCAGGTAATTGTGTTCGGGGTTTAGGGAAAGTATTTAATCCTAAAGATCGCCCATGGATTAAAATACATTCGGCAAATACAGATGAAATAATAAACACGGTAAATTCGTGTCCATCAGGTGCGTTAACATATATAAGGAATAATGAAATGACAGATAAACCGGAAGCAACAAAACCTGCAAATTCAAGCGAAGTAATAACTAACATTAAAATAATTTCAGGTGGACCGATAATGTTCGAAGGGTCGTGCACTATTGTAGATAAAGAAGGAAATGAGACGTTAAAAGAGGGTAAAATATTTCTTTGCCGCTGCGGTGGCTCAAATAATAAACCTTACTGCGATGGAACTCATAAAAAAGTTGAGTTTGATAAATAAATAAAATTAAGTTTCTCTTTAAGTGCTGCTTCGATTATTTTGAGGCAGCATTTTTTTATTTAAAGATGAACATTTCAAAACATATCCTTGCATACATAAAAATTACACGCCCGCTAAATGTTATAGTAACATTTTTTGTAGTTGTAGTTGCAATCTATATATCTCAAAAAGAAAATTTAGATTTATCGTTTATGGTTTTAGCCTCATTAGCTGCGGCTTTAACGGCTGGATCAGGAAATATAATTAATGATATTTACGATATTGAGTCAGATAAAATATCACATCCACGAAGAGTTTTGGTAGTGAGCTCAATTTCTAAAAAACAAGCATGGTATTATTATTTATTTATTAATTGTGCTTCAGTTTTTATTGCAGCAAGTTTATCCTCAGTTCTTTTAACTATTGTTTTTGTTGTTACATTATTACTCTTTATATATTCAGCTTATTTGAAACGAATGCCATTGATCGGAAATGTAACGATAGCATTGATTACAGGTTTAGCCTTTATTTACGGTGGATACGCTGCTGATAATCCAATTGCCGCAATCGTTCCAGCCGTATTTGCTTTTTTGATTAACCTAATAAGAGAAATAGTAAAAGATATTCAGGATATTGAAGGCGATTCAAAATTAAAATATAGAACTTTCCCAATCATATTTGGAATTGATAAATCAAATAGAATTATTTCTCTAATAATAGTTTTATTACTTGGAGCCACATTTTATCCCTTTTTAACTCATTTATATAAAATAGAATACTTTTTAATTGTAATGATATTTGTAAATCCACTGCTTGTATTGTGTATAAAATTTTTATTTGATAAGAAAAAAGGAAATAAATATTCCATCATAAGCAGCATCTTAAAATTAAATATGTTGATCGGCTTAATTGCAATTTGGTTTGGCAGGTGAAAAATTTTGATAAAAAATATTTAGTTGGTGATATTAAATATCTCGCCGGAACGGATGAAGCAGGACGAGGTCCATTAGCCGGACCGGTAGTTGCAGCAGCTGTAATTCTTCCAAATGATTTTTATGATTACCGAATTAATGATTCAAAAAAACTATCTGCAAATCTTAGAGATGAACTTTTTGATGTGATACGAAAAAACGCACTTGCTTATGCATATACTGAAATATCGCATAAGAAAATTGATAAAATAAATATACTCCAAGCATCTCTGCTTGCAATGAAAACATCTGTAAAAAAATTAAAGATTCAACCACACGTTATTCTTGTTGATGGAAATAAATCATTCAGTTATTATGCTGATGTAATCCCAATAGTTAAAGGTGATTCTAAATCTTTATCGATAGCATCAGCTTCAATCATCGCAAAAGTCATACGTGATAGAATAATGATGAAATATTCAAAAAAGTTTCCGCTTTATGGCTGGGAAACAAATAAAGGTTATCCAACTACTGAACATATTAAAACCGTTTTGAAATATGGCGCCTGTCCGTTGCACAGAAAGACTTTTCTTAAAAAGATATTTGAACACGCAAATCAAACTGAGTTATCTTTTATCGAAAGTGATAACTAATGAGTGAAAAAAACAAAAGAGATCTCGGAAAAGAAGGAGAGGATATAGCGGTAAAATATCTTACGGAAAAAGGTTTTATAATTATTGAACGAAATTATCACTACAGCACAAAAGGTGAAATTGATGTAATTGCCAATGACAAAAATCAATTAGTTTTTGTAGAGGTTAAATCCAGAATTAATCTTGAGTATGGTGAGCCTGAGTATGCTATCAATCCAAAAAAAATCAAACAAATAAAAAAAATGGCGGAGCTTTATCTTTTTGATAAAGAAATTGATGAGGCCGACTGCAGGTTTGATGTTGTTGCAATTTTGCTTGGTGATGGTTCAAACCCAGTTATTAATCACTATGAAAATGCTTTTATGTGAAAAAAATCTTGATTTAATTCACAACAATTAAATACACTCAAAAACTTTGCGAAAAATTTCTTAGTTTGAATCTACGATTAAAAAAATAATTCAAAATATATTCCCAAAATGAAAAATTCTAAAAACTTAAATGTTAAACCGGGCAAAATGGAATTGCGTTTAACAGAATTTTTCATAATGCTGGCAGGACTCTGGCAGTTTCAAATTCAATTCTTTAAACAAATTTTTATTCCACCTTACGAAATTGACCAAATCCGAAAACACATGGATGAGCTTGGAATTAAAACTCTTCCTATTGTTAGTGTAACCGGATTTATTATCGGGCTTGTTATTACCATGCAAATGCATCCTGTTATGGTGCGGTTTGGTGCTGAAGCTTTTTTACCCGGCTCCGTGGGAATATCGATTGTTAGAGAATTGGGACCTGTAATTACAGCTTTAATTTTTGCCGGAAGAGTTAGCTCTGGTATTGGTGCAGAACTTGGATCAATGCGAGTGACCGAACAAATTGATGCTATGGAAGTATCGGGTGTTAATCCTTTAAATATCTAGTTATCACAAGAATATTTGCTTGTACTTTTATTCTTCCAATATTAACTGTGTATGTTATTTTTGTAGCTTTTGTTGGATCATATATAGCCGTGGTGCTTGTCCAAAATATGAACTATGCCTATTTCGTTGATTCAGTTGTTGCATCTGTAGAATTTGGAGATGCAATTCCAGGAATTCTAAAAACTTTTGTATTTGGTTTTATTGTGGGAATCGTTGGAACTTACAAAGGTTACACAGCAACAAACGGAACTGAAGGTGTTGGTAAAGCTGCAACTACGGCCGTTGTTGTTTCTTCACTTATGATTTTAATTTTTGATATGGTACTTGTAAAAATAACTCTTTGGTTGTGGCCAACTATATGACAGATGTTGTTGAAATATTAAATGTTTCAAAAGCTTTTGGTGATCACGTTGTACTTAAAAATGTTTCACTTAAAGTTGAAGAAAACGAAAATTTTGTTGTCTTTGGACAGAGTGGTACAGGTAAAAGTGTTTTGTTAAAATGTATAGTAGGATTATTAGAACCTGATTCGGGTGAAATTTATATCAAAGGAACTAATGTTCTTAATTTAAATCAGAAAGAATTAAATAAGGTTCGTAAAAATATTGGATTTTTATTTCAAGGAGCCGCGTTGTACGATTCGATGAGCGTGCGGGAAAACTTAGAATTTCCATTGATCAGAAATTTTAATTTCACGCCAAAAGAACGTGAAGAAAAATCAAAACAGTTTTAGAAAATGTTTCTTTGGAAGAAGCTATTGATAAAATGCCATCAGAACTTTCCGGCGGAATGAAAAAAACGAATCGGGCTTGCACGTTCAATTATTGCAGAGCCAAAACTTATGTTATATGATGAGCCGACTACGGGACTAGATCCGATAACATCAAAAGAAATAAGTTCTTTAATATTAGAATTGCAAAAATCTTTGAAGATGACATCTATAGTTGTTACACACGATTTACTTTGCGCAGAAATAATTGCGGACAGAGCAATAGTATTAAATGAAGGTATTGTACAATACGAGGGTACAATACCAGAACTAACTTCTTCACGAGATCCATTTTTAAGAAATTTCTTTAATATGAAATTATTGAAGAGCAGAACAGGAGCACTAATGAATAATACACTTGCAAATGCTAAACTTGGAATTTTTATTTTTTGGGAAGTACAATATTGGTTGTTATAATTTTCCTTCTCGGAAATAAGGATCAATTATTTGCCTCAACATATACTATCAAAGCAAATTTTAAAAATACAGAGGATTAAGAAATGGGGCTTCAGTAAGATTTGGAGGAATTGATGTCGGCGCCGTTAAAAGCATCCAAATTGTTAGTGATACGAGTGTAAGCGTTGAGGTTACGATGCGGGTAAAAGAGGAAATAAAAAGTTTTATAAAAAAAAGATTCGAGAGCGAGTATAGAAACCGAAGGTTTAGTAGGTAATAAAGTTGTTATGTTAACAATGGGTTCACCGAATGCAGAAGTAATTTTAGATGGAGGCAGAATACTTTCTAAAGAACCATTAAGTTTTGCAGATATTATAGAAGAAACACAAGGGATAATGGCTTACACAAAAGATATGACTAAAAATATGGCGGAAATTGTTTACAAAGTAAATAAAGGTGAGGGTACTATCGGTAAAATATTGAATGATGATAAACTTTATACGGCAGCAACTAACCTTACAAATACAGCTGATAAAAACTTAAACTCGATTTCGGATGATATGAAAGATGTTATCGCATTATTTGATAATCTTGGTAATGGGGTAAGGGATGTCGTTGGAAATATAAATTTAATTGTTACAAAGATTGATACAGTGTTAGAAGGTGTTTCTGAAGGTAAGGGGTTGCTCGGTTCTTTGGTTTCGGATAAAGGAAAAGAAGGAAAATCCTTAAATCAAATTTTGGATAATTTAGTTGTTGTAACTGAAGATGCAAAAACTTCGGCATCACGACTATCAGAAAATATGGAAGCCTTAAAGCATAACTGGTTATTTAAAAGTTATTTTGAAGAACGAGGTTATTGGGATAAAGATGAGTTTGAAAATCAAATAGACTCAAAAATTATTGAGTTGAATGATAAAATTAAATTGTTGGATGAAAAGATTTTAGAATTAAAATCAATTGAGAAAAAATAAATTTACGCTTATATCGTGGACGTCTAACTTACGTCCACAATTTGAACAATTGTTAAAATTACTTTCCTGAAATTTCAATTCAAAAAATGGCTAAAGAAAAAAAAATAATCGTAAAAGGTGCACGCGTTGAAAGTCTTTCTTCTTATGCACGGCAATTTCTTGAGCGAATGAATAAGCCTGATGTGGATTTAATTCAAGGATTTCTCCTGCCGTTGCAATCGAACAAAAAAACGGGCTCTCGTAACTCCTGTTCAACAGTAGGGACAACAACCGAAGTTTATGATTACTTGCGATTATTGTTTGCTCGAATCGGAAAAACGATTTGTTTTCAATGCAGTAAGGTTGTTACTAAGCTACCACAGGAACCGTTGCAGATTGGCTTGAAGAGCAAAAGATGCAACAAGGTTCTATCTCACATTTCCGCTTCACGATCACGAAGGGCATACTGTAAAAGAAGAAATTGAGTTGTTAAAAAAACGTGGATTTTTTAGAATCTATTTTAATAAGAAATTTTACGATCTGAACGAGACTGATGTAAAATTACCTAAAAGCAAAAAGCAGTTCGAGTAGTTGTCGATAGATTTAAAGTGACCAAAGGTGAGGTACGAGAAAAACTTTCTGATTCTATTGAGGTGACATTTAAAAGAAGGTGAAAACAGAATTGTTCTAATCAATGCTGATACCAATGAACAAGATGAGTTTAACAAATTTTACGAATGCTGCGGTGTTCGTTACGAAGAACCAGAACCAAGATTCTTTTCAATAATCCTTTCGGTGCTTGCCCGGTTTGCCAAGGATTTAGTAAAATAATTGGCGTGGATATGAATCTAGTTATCCCAAATCCAAATCTTACAATCGCTGATGGAGCAATCGCACCATATCATGGTGCAAAATATAGTTCATATCTTCGTGATCTTATCCAGAATGCACGAGATTATAAATTTCCGATACACGTTCCATACAAACAGCTTACAGAAGAGCAAATTTCCCTTGTAAAAAAAGGTTTTGGAAAGTACAAAGGACTTGATCACTTTTTTTCTGAACTGAAAGAAAGACTTATAAGATTCAAGCTCGCGTAATGCTTAGCCGATATCGTGGTTACACAACATGTCCGGCATGCAAAGGATCAAGATTAAGAAGGGAAGCGCTTCCAAGTAAAAATTGATAACAAATCTATTCACGAAATTGTACAAATGCCAATAGAGCACTCTTTACAGTTTTTTGAAGTATTAAAATTATCTGAATATGATTACACTGTTGCAAGAAAGAATCCTTAAAGAGATTATAAAGCGCTTAACTTTTCTAAACAATGTTGGAATTGGTTATTTAACATTGGATCGCTACAGCAAACACCTCTTTCTGGCGGAGAAACACAAAGAATAAATCTTGCAACTTCCCTCGGTTCTGCATTAGTTGGTACACTTTACGTTTTAGATGAACCAAGCATTGGCTTGCATCCCCGTGATAATGCGAAACTTATAAATATTTTAAAAAATCTTAGGGATATTGGTAACTCGGTTTTAGTCGTCGAGCACGATGCAGATATGATGCGCGAAGCTGATCTTATTTTTGATATGGGACCAAAAGCAGGAATTGAAGGCGGAGAAATTGTTGCAATTGGGGATTATGACGAGATATTAAAAAATAAAGTTTCTTTAACAGGCAAGTATCTTTCTGGTGAGTTATCGATACCGGATACCTGAAAAACGCAATGAAAGAAAAGGTAAATCTGTTAAAATTATAGGAGCAAAGAAAACAACCAAAAATCTAACTCTAGAAATTTTAAATAAATTTGAGTTGTAACGGGCGTTAGCGGTTCCGCAAAAGCACACTTATACACGATATATTTTATGCAGGACTTGCAAAGTATCTTGGAAATGCACCATCGTTCATTGGTAAGTACGATGATATAAAAGGTGGCAGTATATTGATGATGTTGTGATCGTTGATCAATCTCCAATTGGTAAGTCTCCCAGAATCAAATCCAATTAGTTACATAAGCTTTTGAGTTGATTCGAGATTTATTTGCATCAACTCATCAAGCAAGCTCGGGATCAACCTGGTTTCTTCTCATTTAATGTTCCGGGCGGAAGATGCGAAACCTGCCAGGGCGATGGTTATATCAAAGTTGAAAGCAGTTTCTTGCTGATCTTATCTTGAATGCGATGACTGTAACGGCACTCGATACAAAAAGAAATTCGTGAGATAACTCAAGAAAAACCTTGTTGATGTTCTTGATATGACGGTCGATGAATCATTGTTGTTTTTGAGGGCAATGATAGAATTTCTAGATTATTACAGGTTCTTGCTGATGCTAGGATTGGGCTATATTAAACTTGGTCAGCCATCCAATACTTTATCAGGTGGAGAAGCTTAGCGAATAAAACTTGCTTCATATCTTACTTCAAAGAGACAGAAGACATTTACTTTTATTTTTGATGAACCGACTACAGGATTGCATTTTCAGATATTTCAAAACTGCCGAAATGTTTTCAACTTCTGCTAGAAAGAAATAATTCCGTTGTGATAATCGAACACAATTTAGATGTTATAAAATGTGCTGATTATATTATCGATCTTGGTCCTGAAGCCGGAGATAAAGGCGGGGAAGTTGTGGCAACCGGAACTCCTGAAGAGATTGTAGAAAATCAGAATTCTTGGACAGGTAAATATTTAAAAGATTATCTAAACTGAAATCAATTATTTTTTATCTCGCTTTACAGTAGGTTTCAAATCAGAAGGTCTTCCTAACTTTCTAATCCTAAAATTTCTCTTTTGGCGATCTAATGAATCATCAATGTTGCCTAAAATATTTTGTTCCCCTGATAACTTTCAAAAATCCAGTTTGATCCAATGTTATTAGTGGTTGTGTGTGAACGCTGATAAAACTAATTGTGTGCCTTTTTAGTGATTCATGATAAACTTCTTCAAGATATGAATTCCGGTTCCATCTATTGCAGGAACATTTCTCATTCTTATAATCAATACTTTTGGTGGACTTTCAATAAATCGCATTGCATCTCTAAATTTTTGAAACCGCTCCAAAGAAAAACGGCCCATTTATTTCAAAGACTTCAACTTCATCCGGAACTTTTTTGAATTTTATTGCATTCAAATCTATTGATTCTTCATTATCGTCCGTTAACTCACGCGTAATGATCCCAACATTCGTAACCATTGCCATAGAACGCATAAATAGAAATACTGCTAACACCATTCCAACTTGTATTGCTATAGTTAAATCAAATACAACGGTTAATCCAAAAGTTGTTAGTAAAACCGCAATATCACTCTTGGGACTTTTAAATATCTCAACAAAAGATCGCCACTCACTCATATTGTATGCAACGATTATAAGTATAGCTGCAAGTGTTCCCATCGGAATTAGTTTGGCATACTGAGCAAAAAAAGTGTTATTAGTAAAAGAACAATTGCATGTACAATTCCAGCAATTGGTGTTCTTCCGCCATTTTTAATATTTGTAGCTGTGCGCGCAATTGCGCCTGTTGCAGGAATTCCACCAACAATGGAGTTACAATATTCGCAATACCTTTGAGCAACCAAATTCCATATTAGAACGATGTCTTCCGCCAATCATTCCATCTGCAACAACCGCCGAAAGTAAAGACTCCAATAGCTGCAAGTATCGCAATTGTAGTTGCTGGTCCAATTAAATTTTAATCGTTGCAAAATCTATATGTGGAAGAACAGGTGAAGGAATTGCAGATGGAAGGTCACCAAACTTTGATCCAATAGTTTCAACTGGAAAATGAAAAATTTGAACAAGTGCTGTTGTAACCAAAAGTGCAACTATAGATCCTGGAATTTTATGAGTGATTTTGGGAAAAATTAAAATAATAAATAGTGTAAGCGCGCCGTTCCAAATGCGTAATAATTTATTGTTGAAAAGTTAAACGAGTATTCAATCCATTTATCAAAAATTCCGAAGGAACTTTATCCATTGCTAATCCAAAAAAATCTTTAATCTGAGTAAAAATTAGCAGAGCAATACCGCTTGTAAATCCAACGACAACAGGATGTGGAATAAATTTAATTACGGATCCAAATCTTTGCAGACCCATAATTACAAGAATTACTCCCGCCATAATTGTTGCAATGATAAGTCCATTCATTCCATATTGCTGAACAATTCCACAAACAATAACGATAAATGCGCCTGTTGGTCCTCCAATTTGTACACGACTGCCGCCAAGAAAATGAAATAATAAATCCGGCTATTATTGCAGTGATTAACCTTTTTCAGGTGTTACTCCAGAAGCAATACCAAAGCAATTGCGAGAGGAAGTGCAACAATTCCTACAATTGTTTCCTGCGATAAGTCGGCAAAAAATTGTTTTGATGTAATCTTTTAAGGTGGTGAATAATTTAGGTTTTAACATTAAATACTGTTTAGTTTATCAAAAGACGGCGCAAGATAATAATTATCAAAATCAATCACGTTATTACCTGCAATGATTATAGTGCTAAAAATTGTTTTATATCTTGTGATTGGAGGCATCATTTTTGAACAAGCTATTTACTTCAAAATGAATATCTTTAAGACAAAATAAATTAATGATGATCAGAAAATTACTTTTATATTTATCGTTATTGCCCAGATTTCATATTCACAAAATTATGGAAGCCTACGGTTTCACAAATTATGCAGATGACAGGGAAAGTGCATTCAGTTTAACTTTGATGATGGTCTTCTAACTCAAATTGAAAATGTCCGACCTAATATTAAATCAATATGGATTTAAAGGAACTTTTATGTACTTCCTCCATATTTAACTGAATCATTACCAGGAATTTGGAGATATGGAACTCACTTAGTTTTCAAGCAATGGCAAGTGAAGGTTGTGAAATTGGTTCACACACACATTGAACCACGATATTTTAACTATTCCACCTTTGGGAGATATCTTAACCGAAGGTACATTATTGTATGAACTTAATAAGTCAAAAGATTCCATAGATCAAAGGATTCCTAATTCCAAGTGTATTTCATTAAACTACCCTTTATACACTTCATAATTCTCTTGTTGATTCTGCCGCAAGTTTGTTTTATGAAAATGGCAGAGTACACTTTGGACAAGTTCCAAACGATTCATCATCCACTAAAGATCAGTGGTTTGGATTGAATGCGAAAGTTGTTGAATTTAGTTTACTTAGGACTTCTGTTGATGATGATCTTGAGAACTTTATACTTTTTTTTTTTTTTTTTTTTTTTAGATTGGACTCAAAACTCAATTATGAACCATAAATGGGGAATGATCATCATTCACGATGTTGTTCCGTTTACTCAACTTCAAGACTTACAATAAATGCGGGAATATATCAACCGGTTACAATTTCAATGGTTAACCTCATTGTGTGATTTTCTATGGGCAAGATCATCAAATAAAGAAGTGTGGGTAGAAACAGTTGGAAAACATTACCCTGATATACTAAAGAAAGAGATAATTCCAATTATCAAATCATTTCTTCGTCGAGTGGCTTAATAGAAATTAATGTGGAAAATAATTTAGATAACCTAATTTATAACTATCCTTAAGTGCATACATAAATCCGGACAATTGGAACTTGTTCGATTTGTAAACAAAACGGAACTTGTGGACAAATTAACACATAATTGTAACAGATTCCGGAACCGTCGTTCTTTTCCAAAGTAATTCCAAATAATGGAAATAAAACTTAAGCCCGTTTGCACCAACAGGAACTGAAACTGGAAGCTAATAGCGTTTCAGAATTTCAAATTATTTCAAAACTATCCTAACCCTTTCAATCCAAACATAAGTATTAAACACACAATTAGGCACAATTTGTTTCCTCTAAAAGTATTTGATGTATTGGGTAATGATACGTAACCTAGTTGATGAATTTAAACCAGCAGGAGCTTACAATGCACAATTTTCAATTTACAATTACCAACTAAGTTCAGGTTTTTATTTCGTATCAATTAAAGGCAGGAGATTATTTAGAAACAAAAAAAAATGATTCTATTAAAACAACTTTGTGAATTCAAACTTTTGTGTGCGTTTTGTTCGGGGGAATCTGCTTTTTAAGCTCAATAGTCATTACTGCCGCCCCAGCATCCAGTTATTGTACTTAACCACATATTGACCAAGAGGAATTTCAACATCCTTAAATTTTCCAACCAGTTAAATAGTTTAATAACTCATCATCATTTTTAAATGGTAACTAAATGTGATTTCTTTGTTCAAAACCCAGTTGCCTGAGAATTAAATGTTATCCTGTTCCTTTTATCGAGCTTTCCCAGTTTCAACTAACCTATTAAATAATCCTATATTTTCTTCATCCCAATCACTAACAAAAGAAAATATCTTTGCCTCTGAAAATGCATTTGTAATTATCTAACACTTTCCTCTATCAACACCAAAAATGCTCTGAAACATAATTTATGTATTCTTAAATTCTTTATGATTACTTTTACCAATCCTGTTTTCGTCTCTCTAAGATTTTCTTTTCGGGTGATTCAGTAACATCGACCTTTCTCATCTTACCAAAAAGAAACCATCAGAATCAATTTCCGAGGCAGAACGCGTATAGCTTTTTTCAATTCAGGATTTAGTTGTTTTTCTCCATACTCTGTAAACGCTTGTCGGGAAGGGATAGGTAAATTTATTTCTAACAATTCCACAGGATACTTTTCTAAAATCTTATCAATTACTAACATTTTCTTCAACAGATAAGGTAGGTTGAGTAAACAATTTCCGCTCCTACTCTGCCATTTTTATTGCCCAATAAGTAATCGCGTTTGCAGATGTTCTACATCCCGTCAACATGATCCAACGGCCACCAATTACTTATTCACCTTTTTCTGAATGATTCCAAGTCCGCTATGATGGTGCATCCACAAGTACTTTTGTAAAGTGATCATCATAAACTTTACTGAGTACTTCACCTTTTGAATGAATTTATGAAGAATTGATGATATTCATTCGTTCAAGATTAAATACTAAAGACTTGATTCTTTCATTATCCAATTCATTAATTAAAAAGCGCACCACGATTGTTCATCATCTCTGCAATCTGCGTGGATTTAGATCCAGGGGCACCGCAGATCCAGTACAACATCATCACTTGTTGATTTAAGATTGGTTGGCGCATCATTGTGGAGAGATCAATGTAGTAAAACCCTCATTACGTGCTCAAATGTTTTACCTATCCTTTCATTTCCTTCAATTATTTTTAATACTTTTCAAAATGATTAATCGGTAAAGATTTTATTTGATATTTTTCAAAAGTATTTGACAAACCATCTTTGAAATTTCGATGTATTTACTCGTATGTACTGAGCGCTATCCAGTTCGATAAATTTAAATACTTATCCGCAGCTTCTTTTCCGTAAAGTGATGAAAAGTAGTCGCATATTTTTGCGATACTTCGTTGCCAAACAATACTCGATAAGATTTAACTTTTGAAAGATCTCATTTGAAACAAAGGTATATTTTTTCCATTAGAAAATGTCTTTTATAATCTTTTTATTCGATTAAGAAGATCATCTAAATAATTATTGTAAGAATCTAAAACGATTTGATTACAGATTTATCTTTCGGAATGTATGCTTTACCGTTCTTTTCTTTAGAACTGTAAACAATAAATTTAGCTTCATCATTGGTAGCTTGACATAAACAGATTCACCATCAGTTGTTATTATTTCGTAGCACTAAAAAACTCCTGCCTAATAACCAGCGTTTTAATGGGAATGGAAATAATTTCGGAGCTGGAGTCTAATTATAAAATGGAGGAAATTCTCAATCCTAGAGGAAAGAACGTTAGCTTCACCCAATTTTTCGATAAAGCTTTTTTCGTTCCAATTGCCGCTATTAGTGCAATAATGAAATTTTTAACGATGCTAGTCAGATCATCAATGTTTGAATATTTTTTTACTTGCAGTTTCGATCACTACAACCAGCAACTATTGAAGAAATTTGAGGAGCTTGTTCTGATAAACTGCGAGCACTGGAATTTTTTACAAGCAACGCAAGCAACTTCAAATCCCACACCCAAACTTGGACCGGAAACTTCTGGCAATCAGTAGTTTACTGCCGTCAATCCATTTTTATATCGGACGAGTATATATCTGTTTTGCGCTTAAT
>JADJMD010000005.1 GCA_016709765.1 Ignavibacteriales bacterium | reverse complement strand
AGTTTCTCCTGCGCCAAAAGAATTTCCATTTCAGGATCGTATCAAGATTACAATAAATAGACCCTGTTTTGGTGCACATAACAGAGTATAGCCCCTGCTGTGGAAAACCTGTATAAACTGTAATCCGGGATCATACATTTTGCTGTAAGTGTTTGATTCAACCATTATATCTGAAGTTAACGCAAGATCTTTTAAATAAATTTTATTTAACAAATATAAATTAAAATTGTTCAGACAATTAATAATGATTAATTTCAATTATAATTTATTTATAAAAAACCGGAGCTAAGATGAAATATACTATTATACTTTTTACAATTTTATCAACTCAAATGTTTGCGCAATATACAACTCCAAATACTGGTGTCAATTGGAATCTTGATGATCTTGTTGCAAACTCCAGCGGAGTTGTGGCGGGCACCTTTCCCAATTATGCTATTAATAATAAAAATCACTGTTGCTGTAAATGATCGAGTTTATATTAATCCTGGAACAACCGTTTTATTTTCAGGTTCAACTAGTGGGTTTGATGTTAATGGAAAGTTCTTAGCAGTTGGAACACCCTACAGATCCAATCATCTTTTCTTCGTTAAATCAAGATTCAACAGGTGCAGCTACAATGGTTTTATTTTCTTGATTCTTCCGTTGATACGGCTTGCATAATCAGTTATGCCAGAATTGAATATGCTTATTACGGCTTAAGATGTTCGGGTGCAAGCCCTACACTATCAAATTCATATTTATGGAAGTGTAGAAGAAGTGTTTATCTTCAGAGCGGCTCAAACCCCGTAGTATCCATAACAAAGTAGAAAGGACTTATGAGTATGGAATTTATGTAACCACAGGAAGCTCTCCATTAATTGAATGGAATGAATTGGTTAATAACAATACGCAAAACACAAGTCCAAAAATCAAATTTCGATTGGAACTCAAGGAGACAATTCACCAACAATTTTGCACAACACAATTCATGGTGGTATGTTTAATAAAACAGGTGGAATTAGTATTTCAACATTACTTGGTGGGTCCGCTTCTTCATCAGTAATTGCCTATAATGAAATTTATAATAACAGCTATGGAATAGCGATGACAGGCAGCTATCCAATAACATGTTATGTACATGATAATTTGATTTACAACAACAATATTAATCCAGATGTAATGGTAGCCGGAAGTGGAATAAATACATATGGTACTGCTGTAGTTGCTCCGATTATAGCCCGAAATACTATTTATGGAAACTGGTGGGGAATAACAATTCAAGTTGGAATTTCCGGACAGCCTGGTGCAAATCCAAATCTTGGGAATATTGAAAATGCAGATACAACTGATGATGGGTTAAACATTATATATGGAAATATTCAAGGCGCAAATGTTTATGATCTTTATAATAACACACTTGATCCGATTTATGCACAGAACAATGATTGGCGAGTTTACGACTCAACATTAATTGAGGAACATATTTATCATGGTGTTGATAGCTCAGCACTAGGAATTGTTAAATTTGTACCGTTCTCTGCACAAATTCCAGTTGAGTTAACTTCTTTTGTGGCTAATGTTGTTTATGGAAATGTCACTCTAAATTGGACTACTGCAACTGAGTTAAATAATTCTGGATTTGAAATTGAAAGGATGGCAAACGTTAATAGTCAAATGCCAAATGCTTGGGAAAAGATTGGATTTATTACAGGCAACGGAACTTCAACTGAAGTACATACTTATTCTTTCTTTGATAAAAATCCTGTTGAAGGAAAATCTAATTACAGATTAAAACAAATTGATTTTGATGGTTCGTTTGAATACTCAAACATTATCGAGGTTGATTTTACTTTACCAATAGTATTTTCACTTGAGCAGAATTATCCAAATCCATTTAATCCAACTACCAGTATCCGATATGCGATAAGCAGTATGAAAAATGTGCAATTAATAGTTTATAATGTTTTAGGAAAAGAAGTTGCAATGCTTGTTAATGAAGTAAAACCAGCGGGTATTTATGAGATTGACTTTAATGCAGCTTCACTTGCCAGCGGAGTATATTTTTATAAACTGCAGGCTGGCAATTTTGTTGAAACAAAAAAATGATTTTATTAAGATAGTTAAATCGTATGGGCGAGTCACGAACTCGCCCTTTATTTTTTAAACCGAAACTTAAACCAGCAAGTAATCTAAATTCATACTTTGGGGCATTGATTGATTTTGCCGCATCCTGATAAGTAAACCCTTCTCTTCCGCTAACATCAGTTCCATCAGGATTATAGAAGGAATCGTGTCCGCCAACTTGAGCATCAAAGTAATAATCAAATCCACCTGCAAAAACAAAACTAAGAGTTGGACTGATACCAAAATATGTTTCTAAGCCGGCGCCCAAACCAAATTGAGATGTTGAAATATCAAAAAATTCATTACCGCCGATAAAATCAAAAGTAGAAGTGTGCATTGAGTATCGAGGTCCAACAGTCAAGTATGATTTTCGTATAGAAAAAAGATTTACTGGAAAAGCAAAATCTAATCTTAAATCTATCGAATGACCTGATTTATCAGGATCACCATTAGTGTTATCATTAATGAAAACTTTTCTTGCATCTAATGGATTGCCTGCATCACGAACATTATATCCGGCACTAAATTTTATTGCCATCGGAATATCGTAAGAAAATTCTGAAATCATTCCTGAAAGATTTGCTCCAAAATTATCTGTATAGCCAACCATAACCCCAAATGAAAATTTTGGATTTGCTGCTAATGGCGGAGTTTTTTGAGCAGCTAATTCTGCGGTTATAAAAATAAACGCTACAAGAATTAAAAATATTTTTCGAAGCATTTTGCCTCCTATGTTAGTTGATATTGTTTATGATTTTTTGCTATCTAGTTAGAGCCAGAATTACAGCAATTTTTATACAATTATTTTGATTTTGAAAAATGATTTTTTGAGTTGTTTTGTAAAATGAGTAGTAAAGAATTACCTGCAGGAGGAATTTTTTGGAATTAAATAATTTTACTCTATTAACTTTTAACGACTAATTTGACGGGAAAATAATAGCTCGCCTTCTTCTGCTCCGCAACCTATCGCTATATCTCAGACCCTCAGCGCTAAGATATTGATAAAAGGTTTATTCAGTAACTCAACTAGATTTACCCGATGAGAAATTTCAAACTCAATTTAGTGTATCATTGGGCAAATAACTTAATGGAATATTAAGCCCATTCTCTTTAACTTAATAAAAATGATTTTACATTATTTAAAAGTGTATTATGAATAAAGAAAAACAACAAACAGTTACAGTGATCGGATTTCCCATTGATCTTGGTTCTGGAAGACGCGGTGTTGATATGGGCCCTTCCGCACTTAGAATCGCAGGGCTGGAAAGCAAACTTGAGCAGCTTGGATATAATGTAGAGGATATCGGTGATATCAATATCGAAATAATGGAACGACAGAAAGTATCAAACCCAAAACTAAAATATTTAGATGAGATTCTTAAAACTTCTAAAATGCTTGCAGCACGAGTTGAAAAAGTTTTGGAACAAAAAAATTCCCGCTTTGCATTGGCGGCGATCATTCAATGGCTCTTGGTACAATTGCCGGAATTTCATCTTACTGTAAAAAAAACAAATTAACACTTGGTGTAATTTGGATTGATGCTCATACCGATATGAATACAGATGAAACAACTCCAACCGGAAACATCCACGGAATGCCACTAGCTGCTTCGATGGGATTGGGTTATAATGAGCTTGTTAACTTATATGGATTTTCACCAAAATTAAAACCAGAGAATTGTGCTGTTATTGCTGCAAGAAGTATTGATCCGCAAGAAAGATTAAACATTAAAAAGTTAGGGCTAAACGTATACACAATGAGCGATGTTGATAAGCTAGGCGTTCATAGAATTATAAGTCGTGTTTTAAAACAGTTTAAAGAAAAAGTAGATCACATTCATGTAAGTTTTGATGTTGACAGTGTGGATCCAAATTTTGCGCCCGGCGTTGGGACTCCGGTACCAGGTGGATTAAATTACAGAGAAGCACATTCTATCATGGAATCAATCGCAGAATGTGGATGTATGAATTCACTTGAGGTTGCTGAAGTAAACCCCATATTAGATATACGTAACAGTAGCGCTGTTTTTGCTGCCGATCTAATTGCATCAAGCATGGGGCAAAGAATTCTGTGATAAGTTTTCGCGTGGTTAATCTTTCTATATTAATAATATTTATCGTTGTTACATTTTTAAGTTTATTAGGAGTTGTTTCAATTAATGTGATAAATATTGGCGCTAATGTATTTATGTTGTTTGGAATAAGTTATTTCTACTCATCCTATGTTAAACATTATAGAGTGGGCGTATTTTTTGGTTCTGTGCTGTTTCTTATC
Organism: Ignavibacteriales bacterium; assembly: GCA_016709765.1. Classification (NCBI taxonomy): domain Bacteria; kingdom Pseudomonadati; phylum Ignavibacteriota; class Ignavibacteria; order Ignavibacteriales; species Ignavibacteriales bacterium. The sequence continues at coordinate 33,432 of JADJMD010000005.1, read as the reverse complement.
GGTACAATTCTTTTTGTATTTTCAAAATTTGAGATATGGAATTTTGGAACTGTCTTTGTCCCATCAGTGTTAATTGTAGTGGGATTGAGTTTATTAATCTCAACCGTATTAATTAAACTGAGCGGTCTTTCGATTCTATTTTCTGCTTTATGCTTATTTGCTGGTGTTTGGTTATTGATTTTGCGGGGGACAGCAACTGTGGATTTATATTTATCCGCAGTGTATAATATATTTAAAGATTACTGGGTAATTTTTTTATTTTTAGGTGGGATAATTATTTTAACAACAAGAAATTTCAAGAATAAAAGGTATGAATGAAACTAGTTTTGTGTTCATAATACAACGAGGAAGAAGTTTTTTGCTTTAAATTTTTTATATCATTATTAAGTCCATTGATATCAGAACTAAACTTAAAAAATGAAAAAACAAGTGTTGCAAGCAGAATCGCAATTACTATATATGCAATTAAAAGTCCGCGCGTAATCTTTCTTTCACTCACCTCATATTGAAACTTTAATGAGTCAAAGTCTTGCTCAATTGCCTTGAACATTTTTTCGGCAACGCTTCTTTTGTTAAAATCAATTTGTTTACTTGCATCTTCTGAATCTTCAACAATTTTAGTTACTGTAGATTCTTCATTTAAAGATATTTCATTAACAATAGTTTCAGGTGTTCCTTTTGTTGGTAAATCATAGTTAGCAGCTGCTTCGTCCGCTATCGGGTATTCAATTTGGCTTTCGTCGACTAAAGTTTCAAAAGGTGATTCAATGATTTCATCTTCTTGTAAAATATGTTCTGATATTTCACTTTCAGCAAAGCTAGGCAAAACAACTTCATCAACTTTTGGATATTCAATTTGACTTTCATCAATTAAAGTCTCAAAGGGTGATTCTATCTCTGCATTTTCATTTAAATTATTTTCTGAGACTTCACTCTCATCAAAACCATGTAATTTAACTTCATCCAGATTAAATGTTATTTCATCTGGAGCTAATTCTGTTAATAAATTATCTTTAACTATGGTTGTTTCTTCAGTCTCAATCTCAATTGGTGGTTCAACAAAAGGTTCATCTATATTTGTATAATCATTTACCAGTTCTTCAACATCTTCTTCTATCTCAAATTTGTCTTCTTCTATTATTTTACTTGTTCGCAGCTGTTCGCTTAGTTTTATCAGTTTTAAAGCAACGCGATCTTTGAGTTCAGAATCTGGCAACTCTAATTCCAATGCAAGGGGCAAAAGTGAGGCAATGTTTTGAAACTTGCCTAATTCATCCCAAGGGAAAAGATGCCCGGCATCTATAAACTCCTGTAATTCTTTATTCTCGTTCTCATCTATACAACCAAGAGCTTTTGTCTGAAGCATTCCAATAATTTTTGCTCATCAATCATTGGATTCCCTCTTTTGCAAGAATTTCTTTTACGCTGTTAAGTGCCACTCTTATTTTTGATTTTACAGTTAACAATGGGATATTCAATTTAGTTGCTATATCTGATTCTGATAAACCATCATAGTATGCTAAGGAAAGAACGTACTGTTGTGCTTCTGTAAGGTTATGGACTGCAGCAAAAATATTTTCCCGATTATTAAAAGTCTTATCTAAGTCATTAGCGGGAATAATCAAAGAGAGATTAGGGATGATAACATCGTTTTCATAATCATCATTATATTCATCAGTAATCAAGAATTTTTTACGTTTGACGAAATCCAACGCTTTATTTCTAGTAAGCGTTATCAGCCAGGTAAACAAATTACCAGAATTAATATCAAACATTGAACTCTTTTGCCAAATAATCACAAAAATATCAGCAAGGATTTCCTCAGCAATTTCCTTTTGAACAACAATACGCTTAACTAAAGTGTATAAAACGGGGCTATACCGGTCATACAAAGTTTCTAATGCTTTGGAATCCCGATTAGTGATTCGTTGAAATAATTGAATGTCCGTAAATTCTGTATCCACTTTTTCAGATATAATAGTTGTTAATCATTTTACCATTCTAAAACTATATTTCTAAATCCAAAAAAGCAATTATTAACTCAGATGAACCCAACAATTTTATTCTTTTTATTCTTAATTAATTTCCATTCAAAGTTGAAGCATTAATAATTACTTGGTAAATTTGAACATCAAACACAAAGGAGTGATACATTGAAAAAACTATTACTATTCTTTTTCTTGACACTTACGGTCTCCCTTACCTTTTCACAGGTGGAGGTAAGTTCAAGATTGCAGCAAGCCTTAACTAAGGCAAACCAGAATGATTATATTAAGATTCTGGTTCTCCTTAGATCCCAGGTTGATTTAGCCTCACTAGATCAACAATTATACAGCCAAAAATCTACTTTGCAGCAAAGAGCATATAAAGTAATTACGGCTCTTAAACAAAACGCTGAAAATACCCAGGGTGGATTAAAATCATATTTTGATGCAAATTCTGAATCAGCAGACGTTTATACTTACCAGGCTTTCTGGATTTCTAATATGTTTGTGGTTGAAGCAAAGCCTAAAATAATTAACGAATTGATGACAAGATTAGATGTTGCTGAGCTGGATCTAGATGCTTTTTTGGAATTAGACAGACCTGAAAAAGTTGAAGATTATGTTGAGGGTACCGAATCTGTAGAACCGGGTTTAAAAATTATTAACGCACATTTGTTATGGGCGCAGGGAATTACCGGACAGGGAAGATTAGTAATGGATATTGATACAGGTGTTCATCCAAACCATCCAGCATTAAATTTTAAATGGAGAGGAAATCACGTTCCAAGTAATCAGGCATGGTTCGATCCTGTCAGCGGAACTACAGTTCCAAGTGATTGCGATGGACACGGCAGCCACACAATGGGAACAATGGTTGGATATTCACCCACAACAGGCGATACAGTAGGTGTTGCGCCCGATGCTGAATGGATTGCTGCAAAAACAATTTGCTCAAGTCCACACACATCTAACTCTGTTGCAGCGTTTCAATGGGCAATTGATCCGGATGGAAATCCTTTAACAATTACAGATATGCCCGATGTAATAAGCAATAGCTGGTACGATCCTGATGTAACTACCGAATGTTCCGGAATTTATAAAACAACTTTAGATGCAGTTGAAGCTGCAGGTATTGCCGTGGTTTTCTCTGCAGGCAACAGCGGACCAGGAACATCAACAATAACAAAACCCAAAAACATTAATACGAACAATGTTAACGTAATGTGTACAGCCGCTATCGATGGTGCTTCATATCTTGGTGGTAACACAAATCCAATTGCTAGTTTTTCAAGCCGGGGCCCATCAACTTGCGGCGGTACGGGTTCTTTGTTAATAAAACCGGAAGTTTCAGCACCCGGAGTTAACGTACGTTCGTCCGGTTCCGCAACAGGGTATACCGTGTTAAGTGGAACATCAATGGCCTCGCCACACGTTGCAGGTGCAGTTGCATTACTAAAACAATTTGCTCCAACACTAACAGGCAAACAAATTTTAGAAGCTTTGTACAACACAGCTGTTGATTTAGGCGCCCCTGGTGAAGATAATAATTACGGAATGGGATTGATTGATGTTTATGCAGCATTCTTAAGTTTAGGAACCGCTGATTCAACGGCTCCTGATCCAATTGTAGATTTATCTGCCAGCAATCCTACTTCGAATAGTTTAACACTACAATGGACAGTTCCTTATGACTCATCAATGAATGGTGTTACCGGATTTGATATTCGTTATTCTACATCAGTCATTAATGATTCAACAACATTTTATAATGCAATGCAGCTACCTTTTACAACTATTCCTGATACAGCGGGCGGATCAGAATCATATCTTGTTGAAGGATTGAATTTTGCTACACCGTATTACTTCTCAATAAAATCAAAAGATGTGTGGGGCAATTGGTCGCCATTATCAAACAGTGCAACAGGAACAACCTTGGCAGCACCTCAAGTATCAGTCGCGCCATTAAGTTTGCACCATATTCTCAATTCAATGGAAGTTGTTGTTGACACAGTAACTGTTTCAAATATTTCTGTAAATCCATCCACATTGGATTTTTCTGTTGCTCTTGAGAACAATACTTTCCCAGAGGGAATGATAGGTGCTAGGGTAATCCCTAATCAGAATACTTCTGATGGACAAAATGAACTATCTACAAAAGAAAACCCTATTGATGTCCGCGGATTAAGTATCGATGGACAGGGTGGACCAGATTTATTTGGTTATAAATGGATTGATAGCAATGAACCAAATGGTCCTCAGTATGTTTGGGATGATATTTCTACCACCGGAACATTAGCCACAACTTGGGTCGCTACAGGGACTTTTGATCCTAAAGATGAAGGATATGCCGGACCATTTCCTTTAGGATTTAACTTTAAATATTACGGGGTTAATAAAACAGAAGTTTATGTTAGTTCAAATGGTTTGTTGACCTTTGGAACAATAAGCACAAATATTTTTACTAATGCTGGTATTCCAAATTCTGCTGTTCCTAACGAATACATAGCCCCTTTCTGGGATGATCTTGATGGAGTTTCATCAGGAACTGTGCATTACAAACAGGATGGTAACAAATTTATCGTTCAGTTTACCGGATGGCATAAATATTCCAATACTGGTTCGTTAACATTCCAGATTGTGCTTTACGCTAACGGAAGAATAATGTTCTATTATAATAATATGAATGCAACATTAAATTCTGCAACGGTTGGAATTGAAAATGCAGCAGGCAATGATGGTCTACAGGTAGCTTACAATGCAAATTATGTTGCAAATAATCTTGCAGTACTATTTGCTTCAGAGCCGGATTGGTTATCAAACAATGTTAACAGCGGTACATTATTTAACGGCAACTCAGTAGCTGTTGAATTAACATTCCGTGCTGAAGATTATCCAGCTGGTAACTATGGAATGGATTTAGTGGTTACAAGTAACGATCCTGTTAACGCTACTGTTACTGTTCCTGTTACTATGGAAATTTCAGTCATACCTGTTGAGCTAACATCTTTTGTTGCAAAGAACGACAGAAACAATGTTACACTTAACTGGGCAACCGCTACAGAAACTAATAACAGTGGGTTCCAGATTGAAAGAAAACTTAATGGAACTAATGAGTGGACTAGTGTTTCATTTGTTTCAGGCAAAGGAACATCAACCGAAAGAAATAATTATTCATTTATGGATAAAGGTTTAAAGGTTGGTAAATACTCATACAGATTAAAACAAGTTGATCTTGATGGAACATTTGATTACTCGCCGATAATTGAAGTTGATGTAAATGCTCCTAATGATTATACGCTTTACCAGAACTATCCAAATCCGTTCAATCCAAGTACAACGATTGAATATTCTCTTCCGGAAAAAGCAGAGGTTACAATTTCTATATACACAGCTATTGGTGAATTAGTAACAACGCTAGTTAAAGGAACGGTTGAAGCTGGATATCAAAAAGCAAACTTTAACGCCGTTAATCTTACATCCGGTACTTACATTTACCAGATAAGAGCCGTTGGCAACGGAAGAACTTTTGTTGATACTAAGAAGATGGTACTTATAAAATAATGTAGAATTTATAATGTAGAATGTAAAATTAAGGCACGGGCAATCGTGCCTTTTTATTTTATACAGATACTAATTTTTTTTGTTTTGATCTTTATTTTTGGTGTATGAAAAAACTAAAAGGTTTTCTTACTCTAATACGATTTGAACTTCCGCTTGCGGCAGGAATTTGTGTTATACTCGGACAGTTATTTGCGCTTGGTGAGTTCGCTCCATTTAATCTAATATTAGCGGCGTCTCTGTCAGTCTTTCTAATTTCTGCATCAATACTTGTTTCAAATGATTACTTTGATCTAGAGACTGATAAAATTAACGCACCACATAGACCAATTCCATCTAATCTTATCACTCCTGCAGAAGCTTTGTTCCTTTCAATATTTTTATTGTTTGCAGGGCTTGTGTTAAGCTATTTTATAAGCGTTTCAGCATTACTGTTTTCTATTGGCTTAACGGTAATAGGATTTTTGTACAATAGAAAATTTAAGAAGCACGGAATAATTGGAAATCTTCTAGTCAGTTTTTCTGTAGGGATGACTTTTGTTTTTGGTGGCCTTTCTGTCGGGTTACCATTTAATAAGATTGTAATGTTCTTTGCTGTTATTGCAGCGCTGGTAGATTTAGGAGAAGAAATTGCGGCTGATTCAATGGATGTAAAAGGTGATCTTCTTATTGATTCAAATTCAATTGCAATAAAACATGGTAAAACAACGGCTATTAAAATAAGTTCGATTGTATTTTTTGTAGTTGTTTTTTTAAGTACAATACCATTTTTGTTAAAGTGGTTTCCAATTATATATTTAATCCCAATTACCATAATGGATTTTGCAATTGGATATTCAGCTATTAAACTACTTAAATCAAAAGATGAAGAAGGACGAAAATACATCCGCTTGCTTTACCTGGGCGCAACATTTGGGTTAATAGTTTTTCTGATTATGCGGCTGATTGGTCTGTAATTTTCAGCACGTCACTTATCCATACTTTTCTTAACTTTCCCCGCTAAAAATTTATAATGAGTCCCGATGCAAAAGATCCAAGTTACCCGATTGGCAAGTTTGATAGAAATATAATCGTTACAAAAGAAATGCAAAATAAATTTATCAAAACAATCGAATCACTTCCGGAATTATTAAGAAAAGAAGTTGAAAATCTTTCTGTTCAACAATTAGATACACCTTATCGTGATGGTGGTTGGACTGTCAGGCAAGTCATTCATCATTTGCCGGATAGTCACTTAATTGCTTATGTAAGATTTAAACTTGCGCTTACGGAAGACAATCCCAAAATAAAATCTTATGAAGAACAACTTTGGGCAGAACTGAAAGATATATTTGAAACACCAATAGAACTTTCATTAACTCTTTTAGATTTACTTCACAACAGATGGGTAATTCTTATAAGCTCATTAACTGATGAACAGTTTGAAAGAACTATGCAATATCCAGACTGGGGAAATATTACTGTTAGCAAAACACTTGCACTTTATGCCTGGCACAGCAAACATCATCTTGCCCACATAACTGAATTAAAAAAGAAAATGGGCTGGTAATTTTTTATGAATCCCTATAAAGGATTAAAAGGTCTTCCACACGATATGTGGGTGTTGTTTTTTACATCACTTATAAATCGTTCCGGAACAATGGTTCTTCCTTTTCTTGCACTTTATCTTACAAAAAAAATTGGTGTTAGCCCCGCAGAAGCCGGAACAGCTTTACTTGTTTACGGTGCCGCAGCATTTCTTGCCGCACCAATAACCGGAAAACTTTCAGATAAACTTGGTTCATTAAAAGTAATGAAGTTCGCTTTGTTTGGTTCCGGAATTTTATTTTTTGTTTACTCATTTGTATCCGATTATTATTGGATTTTAGTTGCATCCTTTATACTTGCTGCCGTTAACGAGGCATTCCGCCCGGCAAACCTTTCTATGATTACTGAGATTGTTGCACCTTCACAACGGCGAATTGCTTTTGCACTCAACCGTCTTGCAATTAATGCCGGAATGAGTGTAGGCCCTGTTATCGGTGGATTCTTAACATTAATAGACTACCATTATTTATTTTATGCAAATGCTGTTGCTTCTATTGCTGCGGGAATTTATTTGAGCACAACAAAATGGTCTTCATTAACGGCAGAAAAAATTGAAGAAGTTAGCATAGAAAAACCACAGTTACGATTTGAAATACTAAACGATAAAAGTTTTTTGTTTTTCCTTTTTGCTATTATTCCGGCAAACCTTGTTTTCTTCCAGCATCTTGGTGCGCTGCCATTATACATTGTTGATGACTTGGGTTATACAACTGCGGCATTTGGATTGTTTGGTGCTATCAATACTGTGTTGATAATATTTTTAGAAGTTCCGCTTAACAATTGGATGAATGACACACCGTATAAAAAATCATTAATGATTGGAGCGTTACTTGCAGGAATAGGTTTTGGCGGCTTTGCAATTGCTAATACTGTAGTGCCACTTGTTATAGCAATTGTAGTTTTTACATTTGGTGAAATGGTGTTCTTTCCAATTACTGCAGCATATACTTCAGAAATTGCACCGGCAAATAAACGCGGCGAGTATATGGGATATTATCAAATGACATTTAGTTTTGCCTTTTCCGCAGGTCCGTGGCTTGGAACAGTTGTTTATCAGCATTACGGCTCAGTGATTTTATGGAGCGGTGCTTTTGTATTAGGATTAATAACTACAGTATTAATGTTTTTTATTAAGGATAACAGTTTGGTAAATAAAATTAAGAAATAGATTTTGTCATTATTTCTGTTCAAAACCTTTTGTAATTTTGTAATATAAAAAACAAATGGAATTTAAAATGGATTTAAAAGAATTATTAAGTACGCAAAGTGCAGAAATTTTAGAAAGCGCAACACAATTATTAAACTGCGCACATTTAAAATCTTATGATAAATCATCACCCACGGATAACAAAAAAAGATTACTTAATCTTTTAACCCTTACTCAGCAATGTGTTGTTGAGAAAAAACTTCTTCCGATGAAAGAGTATGCATCACAAATTGCTACGGAAAGATTTAATGCCGGCTTTGGTTTGCACGAAGTACACACAGCATTTAACGCACTTGAAGAAGAAATATGGACTCGTGTTACAAAAAATATTGAACCGGAAAAACTCGGAGAAGCGCTGGGTCTGGTAAGTACAGTTCTTGGAGCGGGCAAAGAAGAGCTTGCTTTAACTTATGTAACGCTTGCAAGTAAAACACGGTCCCCAACATTAAATCTTACAGAACTTTTTGGAAGAAATTAATTATTAAAATCAGCCTTCAGCGCAACATATATTGTTGCTGAAGGCTGATAATCTACCTCCTTTTTATATTCTAAGTTGTTTTAGACTTTAGAACCTCAAACCAATTTAATTTACGTGTTAGCATCATTACTATTGCAAGTATTAAGAACAAAGCGATGTTTCCAATCAATAAAGAGTAATCTTGTAATAAAAGTATTGTGTACATAAATCCGTAGAAAACTATTAATGCGGTAAAAATTAATCCACCAACCTTAAAGCTTTTATAGATGTTCTTTACATAAAAGCTAATTAATGAGATGACAAGTAAAGAAGATATCAAATATGAAAAATCAAAAGAGAGATATTCTGAAATTGAAAGCAGTAACGAATAAAAAATAACTAATGCCAAACCGACTAAAAGATATTGAATTGGATGTATTGTGATTTCCCCAAAAAGTTCTATCATAAAAAGGCTAAGAAAGGTTAGTACAATTATCATTAAACCATATTTTGATGTACGTATAGTTTGTTGATACTCATCAACTGGTATTAGAAATTTTATTCCAAACGTACTTTGAAAAATATTTTCAGCATTGTCATCCCAGTTTTGTGGAAAACTTCTGTTAAAATGATTTACTTTCCAGTCCGCGCTGAATCCATCTTTATTGACTGTCCTTGAAAAAGGCAAAAAACGTCCCGCTAAAACTTGGATTATTCCACGATGATTTTACTTTTACCATTGTAGATTTACCAACAGGCAAAAATGAAAGATCATCAATACCGTTTAAATTTAATTCTAAATTAAAATCAAACTTGTTTGTATTTTCATTTAGCTGAACATCTGCAAATAATCCATTTTGATAAATGTCTATATTTTTTAATCCTGGAAAAAGAGATAATGTGGATTCATTTATTTTTAGCTGCGGTTCATTTTGTATTCCCTTTAAATCACTGACATTAATTGAAAGAAAAGATTGATCAAATTTTTGATTTGAAAATTTTTCCCTTATAGTGTCTATGTTAATTGATCCGCTGATATTAATTTTTGCGGTGTAAAGTAAAATATCATAAATACCGCGTCTCCTTTTTTCAGGAACAACTTCAACATTGTAAATCAAACTATCAGGCAAATAATGGTGTCGAATGTAAGTATTGAATTTGTTTCCTTCTTTATCCAAATTTTCACTTTTGTCAATTAGAGTTAAAATTGGTCCACCCACAGTTTGTGCTTCAGCCCAACTTTTGCTTACTTCTCGCACAGCTTCATCCCTATAATATTGTCTTTCAGTTATTAATGATTGAATCATAAAGAGTGGAACAAGCAATATTATTATTACCGCTGCTATTAAAATTATTCGAAGTGTGATTGATTCTTTTTTCAAGATATTTTCCCTTAAAAATTATAAAGATGTGATTTGTTTGTTTAGATAAGATGAGAGTTAAATTGTTCAGTAATAATCGGGTCAATTATAAATCGGTGATTGGTGTATCTACAAAACCAAACTGCTGAACGAAACCAACTACTGCTATGGATAAATAATTATCTTGTTGCAACTAATCGGTGGATTCTATAGTTTTTCCTCAACATAAAACACTTTTCCGATTTAGTGTCATAACAAATAATAATTAATCATTATAAGGAGGCCCTTATGCGTAAACTTTCTATGTTCTCTATCTTTTTAATTTGTGGGATGTCTTTACTTTCAACACTTTCATTCTCACAAGAAATGAACGATCAATTGTTTATGGTGCACGAAGAAACCGTTAAAGTTGACAAGTGGGATAAATATGAATCAACTTCCAAAGAATGGGTTGAACTAATGAATGGAGCCGGACTTGACTTGCCGTATATTCAGGCATCACAAAGAGATGATGGTCATTATTATTATTTAATTCCTATTGCTAATTATGCAGAAATAGATAAAATGCAAGGGATATTTAGTTCTGCAATAGAAAAGGTTGGAAAAGAAAAATGGAATAAGTTTATGGTAGAAAATAATTCCACCATAGAAAGTAGTAAAGATTTTATTGCCACAAGATCAGCTAAATATTCCTACATGCCTAAAACTCCAAGACTAAAACAGGAGGAATCAAATTTTATTCATTGGATGTTCTTCACCTACAAAATGGAAAACAGAAAAGAAGTAATGGATATCCTAACAGAATGGAAGAAACTATACGAGGACAAAAAGATTAATTCAGGGTACACAATTTGGCTTATCGAGTTGGGATTAGATAATAACATGATTGCATTAACAGAAAGTTATAAAGATGGTGCAGATTTTTACATAACTCAAAAAGAAGAAAATGCAGTAATGGAAGCGGAAGCAGGTACTCTTTGGGGCAAAATGTCTCAGTACATTATTTCAATTGAAAATAAATATGGTTACCCACGACCAGATCTTGGATATGTTAAAAAATAATTTTTCAAATCCCCTCCAAATGTGAGGGGATTTTTTTCATAAAGAATTCTATACAAATATTTATAGGAAGCATAAAAAATGAAAACGATGACTTGTAATCAACTTGCTGGGGCTTGTAATAAAGAATTTAAAACTGACAGTTTTGAGGAAATAGCTGAATTGAGTAAAAAGCATGGTCTGGATATGTTTCAGAAGGGTGATGAGGCACATATTAAAAAGATGAATGAAATGATGGAATTAATGAAAGATCCTGATGCTATGAATAAATGGTTTGCAGACAAGAAACAAGAATTTGAAGCCCTTCCCGAAGACGAATAGTAAACTATTTTCGGAATTTGGTAATAGAAGAATTATAAATCTTAAAACAACTAGATGGGAAATAGTAATTTTCTGATAAGTTTATTGTTATTTAATTTTGGCTTAATACTAATTCGGAATGGAGAATATTAATGTCATTAAAAATCAAATACGTCCACACAAACATTGTTGCAAAAAATTGGAAACGACTTGCAGATTTTTATATCAAAGTATTTGGATGTTCAATCGTTCCACCAATTAGAAAGTATAATGGAAAAGATTTAGATTCTGCTGTTAACATTAAAAACGTGTTATTACGTGGCGTTCATCTTCGATTGCCAGGTTATAAAACAAACGGACCGACTTTAGAAATATTTTCATATTCTCCAGTACTTAAAAAACAAAACCGAAAAGTAAATACTCCAGGATTAACTCATCTCGCATTTGAAGTAAATAATGTTAATATTGCTTATAAAATGGTTATTGAAAACGGCGGAAATAAAGTAGGGAAAACAATTTCATTAAAAAGATCAGATGGGAAAAAAGTAACATGGTGTTATGTAAAAGATCCGGAAGGTAATATGATAGAACTTCAAAAGTGGGATAAATAGAAAGAATATTTATGGGATATAAGGAGCCTAAGGTTGATTTATATATTTCATAAGCAGCAGAGTTTGCAAGACCTGTTTTAATTCATTTTAGAAAATTGGTGCATACTGGTTGCCCGGATGTTGAAGAAAAAATAAAGTGGGGTTTCCCTCATTTTTATTATAAAGGGCCAATGTGCAGTATGGCATCGTTTAAAAAACATTGTGCATTTAGTTTTTGGAAAGCCTCATTAATTAAAGATAAAAATTTTGTTGCAACTGCCAAATCTAAATCTGCGATGGGACATTATGGAAAGATTACGTCATTAAAAGATCTTCCAGCGGATAAAAAAGTTAGTGCACACATTAAAGAAGCAATGATGTTAAATGAAAAAGGAATAAAACTTTCCTATAAAAAATCTCCAACTTCAAAAAAAGAAATTGATATTCCAGGTTATTTTCTAAAGCAATTAAAGAAAAATAAAAAAGCAGTTAAAACTTTCGAAGCTTTTAGTCCATCACACAAAAGAGAGTATGCTGAATGGATTACTGACGCAAAAACTGAGGACACAAAGAACCACAGAATTGAAACCGCGATTGAGTGGATGGCTGAAGGAAAATCACGTAATTGGAAGTACATGAAGAAATAAATATGAGCAAAGAGTATAAACCTATTGCGTGTGGACTTTATAATGAACTGGAACTCCGGGCTTTAAGAAAACAAGTCATTAAGCTTTCTTATACAAATGATAATAATGAAAACGAGATAATTGAATGTGTAATTGCGGATTTATTTTCAAAGGATAAAATTGAGTTTCTTAAAACCATTGATGGAAAAATTATTCGGCTGGATGATATGGTGGAACTAGATAATATAATTTTTAATAAAAACTGCTGAAAGAATTAATATGAAATCGGGAGCAATAGAAACCTTATTTAACCATATGAAGTGGGCAGATGCAGAGGTCTGGAAAAAAGTTTTATCATTTTCAGAATCTGACAAAGATGAAAGAATTAAAAAGCTTCTATATCATATCCATCAAGTACAATATGCCTTTTTGTTTTTGTGGAATGAATCACCAAGGGAAATTCCCAAACCTGAAGAGTTTGCTGATCTTAAGTCAATTGCAAAATGGGGATTTGAATATCAACAAAAGCTAAACGATTTTTTCTCATTGCAAAATGAATTTGATAAAGGCAAATTAGTTCAAATTCCATGGTCTGTTTTTATGGAAAGAAGAATTGGAAAGAAAGTTGTACCTGCAACACTTGAAGAAACAATACTTCAAGTAGCTTCTCACAGCACATATCATCGCGCCCAAATTAATACTCGCTTACGAGAACTTGGTGGCGAACCACCAATAACAGATTTTATTGCTTGGGTTTGGCTGGGAAAACCAAAAGCTGGCTGGGGTAAATTATTTTAATTTATTTCATTGATTTTACAGTTTCTGCAATACCATCTTTATAACTTATTGGGACAAAATTAAATGCTTTTTCAAACTTAGTGCTGTCAAATAAATAATCGTACTCGTTTTGATATAGCATTTCAATACTTTCTTTTACAATAGGAATGAACAATCCAACCATTTTTATCATCCACATTTTCAAAACCGTGTAATTTGGTTTAGCACTAAATGCTTTTGCTGCAATCTCAATAAATTCCTTACCTGTTAAAACATTTTTATCGGTTGGTAAATGCCAGATTTGATTGTAGGCTGAATTCGTATTTCCTAAAAGTGCTGTTGCTTTTCCTGCATCGGGAGTGTAAGTCATCGAATGTTTTTTATTCGCATCAATAAACCATTGCGCTTTGTTTCCTTTACTAGTTGGATTGATACGTGTATCTTCTCTCATCCATCCATTTACCAAACCATAAGCATAAACATTATCAAAGAAAACAAGTTTAGCTTTGTGTGTTTTACAAGCATCAATAACATTTTGCATAATTACTGGCCATTGTTTTTGCCAAACGCTGATTTTGTATTGAAGTCCAACGGTTAGATAGACAACTTGAGAACCATTAACAGCGGATAAAACTTGTTGTGCATTTGTAAGATCAGCAACAACTAGTTGATCTGTTGGATTTACACGTTTGGGCTTGCGGCTTACAAGTCTGATCTTGTCCGTATATTTAGTTAAAGCTTTGGCAAGCTCTGTACCTATTATACCGGATGAACCTAGTATGGTTTGCATTTTGAGATTCCTAGAAAGTATAAAATAAATGTGCGTTAAATATGGGGTAAGAATTTGATTTATGTTTTGGTAGAAATCACATATTTGTACAAAATATAACCCGATCAAGCAATATTACTCGGTTTGTGATATACGTCTTAAGAATTTTACAAACTTAGTTTAGTAGTTTATCTGTATAGATCCATTGGTGAATACAACTGTTTTTAATGAATCATCAGTGCGCGCAGTAAATGTAAAAATAGCATCAAGATCTTTATCTGTAATTCTATTGATAGTTAAAAAACTAATGTTATCGTAGTATGCTTTGTAGTTCTCGTCATTAGTTCCGCTGCGGGAAATCAGCTTATAATATGCCTTGATGACATATTGAAATCCTGGCTCGTCTTCTCCAATTCCAAAAATTCCGGATTGACTAACGCTTATCTTAAACTCAAGAGTTGAAGTTGTGTATACAGGGTCATTTGTAAAATCTAATGTAGCTTTAACAGTCCGGGTGTTTCCGCTTTTACTTGTGATAATCTTATTTGCGTACCAGTTAGAACCATTTAAATCTCCTCTTACAAAACCTGTGGCATTTTTATCCGAGGTAACAGGATTTGAGCTATCATCTTTTGAACACCCGGCCAAAACCAAAATTACTATTGTAATAAACCCTAAATATTTCATACTTACATTTCGATTGTTATTGTAAAATTAAAACTATGTTATTGGTTAATAAAGAAAAACATAGTAATTGATAACTTATGCAACTAAATTTTAAGAGATTTATTTTAATTCACTTAACCAGTTTTGCGCAAATGTTTTTGCAGCAGCAACAGATTCTTTGCCAGCTCTATAATAAAGTTTCCATTGGCTGTCTTTGTATTCATATTGTTGATCAACAAATTTATACAATCCATCCTTTCCTTTTACAGTTTTTGCATCAAAGTTTATATCCGCAGATTTTTCTAAAAACATTTTTAACCAATTTTTTATCATTGGTTTTGGATTATTTTCAGGATACTCGTTTTTCCATTCAGCTACTTTGTTATTATAATCATCAACCTGCATCTGATAACTTTGCTTTATGTACTCGTCCATCTCTGGGGTATACATTGATTTGTTAGGATCATCCATATCAGTTAATTGTTGTTTTAGGGTTTTTAATATTTCATCAAACATACTTTGTTGATCTTTAGCTGCTTGTGATTTTGATTTTTCCATTTCAGCAATGCTATTCTTTAAGCTTTCTTTCTGCTCCTCTTTTAATTGAGCCGAATATTTTGGAGCCTCTGGCGGAGTTGGTTTTCTGTCTTCTCTTAATTGATTATACTTTGCAATAAAATCTTTTGAAGCAGTATATTCTTTTACATTTATTCCAATAGATTGAATTAAAGATATTCTGTCACCAAAGGCAAGATCTTTTATCACTTTTACATTGGGGATATAAAATGATGGACCAGATATAGCATAAAAAACATTGGATTTAGCCGCATCTTCATCAGTTTTAAATTGCTGAAGTAAGCTTTTTAACTTGTCATCAATAATACGTTCAGCAGTAAAACCAACAATAAGTAAAACTAATGGAAGAACAAAAAATATCTTTTTCATAAAATTGCTCCTATTTTGATTGTTTTATAGCGACACTTCAAAAATTGAAATATGTCTGATCATGCACAAATAGTTGTTAAATTATTTTTAGTTGTTTATTAAATAATTATTTAATTTATACAAGGTACAAGAATCAAACTGAGGATTTGTAAATGAAAAATATGACTCGCTGTCCCTGGCCAGCCCAAGATGACTTATATATTAAATATCACGATAAAGAATGGGGATTACCAATCCACAACGATAAAAAGCTTTTTGGATTTTTATTACTGGAGGGTTTTCAAGCTGGATTAAGCTGGAGAACAATTCTTTATAAAAGACAAAACTTTCGAAAAGCATTTGATAATTTTGATTTTAACAAAGTTGCTAAATATGATAAACGAAAAATTAATTCTTTAATGAAGAATGCTGGAATCATTCGAAATCAGTTGAAAATAAATTCAGCAGTGACAAATGCAAAAGCATTTTTAGAAGTAAGAAAAGAATTTGGAACCTTTGATAAATACATTTGGGGATTTGTAAACTGTAAACCAATAAAAAATAAATTCAAATCAATAAAAGAACTGCCAGCAAGAACAGAACTTTCTGATTTGATAAGTGAAGATCTGAAAAAACGAGGATTCAAGTTTGTTGGTTCAACTATTATCTATGCGCACATGCAAGCAACTGGGATGGTAAATGATCATTTAATAAGTTGTTTTAGACACAGTGAATTGTGACTCCCAAAAACTAATTAACTCAATCGATTGATTTATTTATATAATTTTGTCATTTTTATAACCAGATTGAGCGTTCAAACAAAGTCCTTTAATTATTTTCAACAATTAAATAAGAGGTACAAAATGAAACTGTTTACATTTCTATTTGTTATTTTTTCTTTTTCTCTGGTTTTTGCCCAGGATCAGAGTAGAATTACATATTCAGAACTTACTATCTCTGCAGAAGAGAACTCTCAACTTGTTTTTGATGCAAGAAAACTTGCGGATAAGTTAGGATTGCCTCATACAATCTACACTGCAGATGGGGTTTTTATCGAAGCAAGAGGAATTGAAAATGGAAAAGTTGTTTATGCTGTAGTTAACAATGTTAAAGATGCTATTAGTGGAAGCGTTGCATATTGGGTAGAGATTCAAAGAGATTATGATATATCCAAAGCAAGAGTCCACTATTCAAATCAACCTATCCAAAACCCTTCACTCGGTTACTCAAGCATTTTAAATAGAGGAGTATCAACGTCTTACCTTGCTATTCCAGATTGGACAACGGACGCAGTTGTACTTCTTGATGCAATAACCGGCGATTTGGTTGATAATGCTTTTATTCTTGATCCAACTAACTTATCATCGCCTAAGCAAATAAGATTATCACCGTACGGCTTTTTAACTCTCTCAGATCAAGCTGATGACCTTGTCCAAAAGTATGATACAGCGGGAACATATCTCGGATTTTTTGCCCCAGTTGCGGGCGTTAATACAGCTATTCTTGATAATATCCGTGGACACAATTTTAGACCAAACGGAAATATGGTAGTAACGGTTGGTAGCAGTGGAAATCAAAATGGAATAGCAGAGTTTGATGCAGTCGGAAATTATCTTGGCAATTTTATTGCTATAGGTGCCGGGGGATTAAACAGTCCGTTCGATATCCTTTTTAGAACAAACGATTGTTTGGTAACTGCAAGCACAAGCAATGCAGCACATCGTTATGATTTGAATGGCAATTATATTGATAATTTTATTCCAAGCATAGCATTTCCTCAACAAATGTTTGAATCATCTAATGGTAATATTTGTGTTGCGGGATTTTCAATTCCATCCGCGTTGTATATTTACAACTCAACTGGAACACTGCTAAACTCGTTTAACGCAGTTACAGGTTTGCGTGGATGTTATCAGTTGCCTGGTGGAAATTATATCGTTACTAATGGATCTTTTATAGCAGAAATAGATGATACTACCGGCGCACTTGTTAGAAATATTGTATCCGGTATCAGTGCACAGTACGTAAATTTAATTGATTTTTCAATAGTACCTGTTGAGCTAACTTCGTTTGTTGGATCAAACGTTAATGGCAATGTGGTGCTTAACTGGAATACAGCAACTGAGATAAATAATTCCGGATTTCAAATTCAAAAAAGTTCCGATAGAATTAATTTTACTAATATCGCATTTGTTCCTGGATTCGGTACAACAACGGAACCACAAAGTTATTCATATATCGATAACTCTGTAAGCAATGGAAAATTTTACTATAGATTAAAACAAATTGATTTCAATGGTGAGTTTGCTTATTCAGAAATCGTTGAAGTTGAAGTTACTGCCCCTTCTGTATTCGCTTTAGAGCAGAATTATCCAAACCCATTCAATCCATCAACAATAATTAGTTACAGCATTCCGCAAAATTCATTTGTAACGCTAAAGGTTTATGACATAATTGGAAATGAAGTTGCAACACTTGTTAATCAAACACAATCAGCAGGAAAGTATGATCTAAGATTTGATGCATCAAACTTGAGCAATGGAGTATACTTTTACAGCATAAAAGCAGATAATTTCAATTCAACAAAGAAAATGATTTTAATGAAATAATTTTGATAATCATTAAGAATTCAGGATGGATTCTTTTAAGGCACGAGCAATCGTGCCTTTTTTATTTTATTTATTAACTTAGCTTTTAAAATAACTTATCTAAACAGCATCTAAGTGTAATAAGTTCCCAAAGCAAAATTTTTTTTCCGAGGGAACTTTAAATTTCTATTCTCCGTTTTGATTATAGATCTTGATCTATCTAAAAACAACTAATTAACTATAATTAAAAGGAGACAATTATGAACAAATTCCTAAACTTTTTGCTGGTAATTGTAATTTTTGCAATTACGCCCAATATTTTTGCACAGGATGCAAACACAAGAAGCTTAAGGCTTCCCAATAGTTCAGACTTTAAGCCTACAACAATAAAGCCCAATTTTGCTGAAGGAAACATCAAATGGGAAGAAACATTTAACACTTTGATTCAACCATCTAATTGGCTTGTAATAGATAACGATGGGAGCGGATCAGCCTACACTTTTGAACAACTAATAACTTTTACTGGCGGAAACGTAATTCCACAAGCTGGACAAAGTTTTTGGTTCAGTAATTATACAAATGCAAACAGCAGTGGGTTGATAGATGAATGGTTAATTAGTCCACAAATTCCAACAATTGCATCTGGTGATAGCTTGATTTTTTATGCTGGTTCAATTGGTGGAACATACCCGGATTCTTTAAAAGTTTTAATTTCAACAACTGATCAAAATCCAAGTAGTTTTACAGAAATAGCATACTTCTTAGTAAGTGGCCCGATTGGCGCCTGGAATAGATATGCTTTTGATCTTTCTGCATTTGCAGGATCACAAATTTATGCCGCTGTTAATTATTACATTGTAGACGGAGGACCATTAGGAAATAACTCTGATAATGTTTGGGTTGATCATTTTATTGTTACTTCAGGACAATCCAATACAGCAAGAGTACAAGTCATTCATAATTCTGCAGATGTTCTAGCCGGCAGTGTAGATATTTATGTTAATGATGCATTGGCAATTCCAGATTTTGAATTTCGTTCTGCAACACCATTTATTGATTTGCCTGCTGGTGTTACATTAAATATTGGTGTGGCTCCGGGTAATAGTACATCAGTAAATGATACATTGAAGAATTTTCCGGTTGTTTTAGCCAGTGGTGAAAAATATGTAGTATTTGCAAATGGAGTTTTAACTTCCGGATACGCTCCAAACCCTGATAGTAGAAGCACAGACTTTACATTATTTGTAAAGCCCATGGCGCAAGAAGTTGGAACGGGCTCGGGTGTTGATTTATTTGTATTGCACGGATCAACAGATGCGCCAACTGTTGATGTAAAAGTTCGCGAACTATCCAGCGCAACAATAGTTGATGATGCAGCTTATGGTGATATAACCCCTTATCTTACAGCGCCTGCGCAAAGTATAACTTTAGATTTATATCTTGGTAACGGTGTTAACTATGTAGCATCATTCACTGCACCGCTAACCGGTTTAGGTGGTGGATCAGCAGCAGTATTTGCCTCTGGTTTCCTTGATCCAACATCAAATCAAAATGGAGCAGCCTTTGGTTTGTTTGCAGCTTTAGCAAACGGAACTGTTGTTCAATTGCCTGCAGCCACAGCTCCTAGTGCAAGAGTACAGGTTATTCACAACTCGGCAGATGTATTGGCTGGTAGTGTGGATGTTTATGTAAATGATGCTTTAGCAATTCCTGATTTTGCTTTTAGAACAGCAACTCCGTTTATTGATCTTCCTGCGGGCGTTACATTAAACATAGGTGTTGCCCCTGGTAACAGCACATCTGTAAATGATACATTGGCAAATTTTCCTGTAATACTTTCTGCTGATGAAAAATATGTTGTAATTGCTAATGGATTGTTAACCGGTGGTTATTTACCAAATCCTGATGGAAGAAATACAGGATTTACCCTTTTAGTAAAAACAATGGCTAGAGAAACGGCAGTTGGTTCTGATGTTGATTTATTTGTATTACACGGATCTACAGATGCACCGACAGTTGATGTAAAAGCAAGAGAAGCAGGTAACCTTGTATTAGTTAATGACGCAGCTTATGGAGATCTAACTCCTTATTTCTCTGTACCTGCAGGTAATTACACTCTTGATCTATATCTGGCAGATGGGACAACATTGGTTGCCTCCTTTATAGCCCCGTTGGCGGGATTAAGCGGCGGAGCTGCAGCAGTTTTTGCTTCTGGGTTCCTTAACCCTTCGGGCAATCAAAATGGAGCAGCATTTGGTTTGTTTGCAGCACTTCCAAATGGAACGGTCATTTCCCTAAATCAAGGAGTCGTTCCTGTTGAATTAAGTGCGTTTACAGCTAATGTTAAAGGCTCAGATGTAAGCCTTAGTTGGTCAACTGCTACAGAAACAAATAACAACGGATTTGAAATACAAAGAAAATCAGGTGAAAGTTTTGTAAGTATCGGTTTTGTTAGAGGGAAAGGAACTACAACAGAAATACAGAACTATTCATTCACAGATTCTAAGTTGCCAGTAGGAAGTTATTCATACAGACTTAAGCAAGTGGATTTTGATGGATCGTTTGAATATTCGAATATTCTAAATGTAGATTTAACAGCACCGTCTGTATTTGCATTAGAACAAAATTATCCAAACCCATTCAATCCATCAACAATAATCAGTTACAGTATTCCACAAAATTCATTTGTAACTATTAAAGTATATGATATACTAGGCAATGAAGTATCAACACTTGTAAATCAAACACAATCAGCTGGAAAGTATGATCTAAGATTTGATGCATCAAGTTTAAGTAATGGTGTCTATTTATATTCAATAAAAACGGATAATTTCAGTTCAACAAAAAAGATGATCTTAATGAAATAACGAGAAATGTCTCCTCTGTAAATACTTATTCAAAGCTCAGTTCGCTGCAACGGACTGAGCTGTTTTTTTAATCATCAAATTGTCTCTCTACGAAATCCCCAAATAAATAAAGTAACTTCCTAATAAACTTATCATTTGCAATTATTTGATTTTCAACTCATAATCGCCAATCAGTAAATAATAAAGTTAAAAATTCATGTATTTAACAAACAATGTTGTAAGCTAATATCTCCACAATTCTTATATTTTAACAGTAAATATTTTTTATTATTTAAATACAATTTCAATGGGCAATATAATGTTGGGATATGACAGCGAACCCTTAATTAGTGTTGGAATTCTTAGCGACACAAAAATTAAATTTGAACTTTATGGAGATTTTAGTTCTTATGGTTTTAAAAATTTCTTTAGCGGAAGATTTGAAGCTGAACTAGTAGATAATAGAATAATTTGTAAAAGTGATAAAGATAAAATTGATATAACTGATGAAATTATTTTTGAACCCCAAGAACCAGATAACGAATCTTTTCTTATAAGAGATGTTGTGATTGGAGTTAAGTTCCACTGGGAGAGAAAAGAGAAGCAGCGTTTTACACACTCGCTAAAACTTATTAAAGACAACGGAAAAATTACAGTAGTAAATATTGTACCTATTGAAAAATACTTAATGAGTGTTATCTCGTCTGAAATGAGCGCAAAGTGTTCGATGCAAATGTTAAAAGCCACAGCGGTTGTATCAAGAAGCTGGCTGCTTGCACAAATTGAAAAATCAAAATTGCTGAAAAAGAAGAAAGCAAATTATGAATCAGGATTTCAATCAGAAGATGAAATAATTAAATGGTACGATAGGGAAGATCATAAACTTTTTGATGTTTGTGCCGATGATCATTGTCAGCGTTATCAAGGTGTTACTAAAATGACTTCTGATGCTGTAAGAGCGGCTGTTGAACAAACGGTAGGAATTGTATTGCTGGAGGATGGGAAAATTCTCGATGCACGCTTTTCTAAATCCTGCGGTGGGATTTCAGAATCGTTTGAAAATGTTTGGGAGCCTGTAAAGCACCCGTCACTTTCTGCTATTTATGATTACAAATTTATTGCAGATGAACTAGATGATGATTTTACAAAAGAAGTAAATGCAGTAAAATGGATTCAAGCAAACCCACCAGCGTTTTGTAATACCGCGGATCCTAAAATATTAAATCAAATCCTTTTAGATTATGATCAAGAAACAAAAGATTTTTATAGATGGAAAGTTGAGTTTACTCAAGATCAGCTTTCGGATCTTATAAATAGAAAAAGTGGGATTGATTTTGGAAGGATTAAAGATCTTATCCCGATTGAACGTGGGTTTTCGTCGCGAATTGTTAAATTAAAAATAGTTGGTTCAAAAAAACACTAACTATAGGTAAAGAACTAGAGATAAGAAGAACTTTTTCAGAAACACATCTTTACAGTTCGGCTTTTTATGTTGAAAAAACTGGAGATGTTAGCGGCGTTCCTGAAAAATTTATTTTACAGTGCCGGTTGGGGTCATGGTGTTGGGCTTTGCCAAATAGGTGCAGCAGTTATGGCAGAACAAGGTTACCAATTTGATGAAATAACAATTCATTACTTTAAAGGTGCTCTGCTCAAAAAGATTTATTAAGTGACAAAGATTTTTAACTTATGAAAATACTTTATTCCTGTTTATCTAAAAGCTGGGGCGGAATGGAAATGGTTACGCTAACCGGAATAAAGCAACTTTTAAAACACAACATTATAGTTGAACTTCTTTGCGCCAATGATTCGAGGCTGCAATTAGAAGCGAATAATCTTGGAATAATAATTCATTCAGTTAATATTAGTAAACTTCCAAACCCTATTACAATATTAAAAACATCTACAATTATTAAATCCGGGTGTTATGATTTAATACATAGTCATGCATCTAAAGATTTGTGGGTAATTGTTCCAGCATTAAAAATTATAAAAAACAAAACACTTTTGTTTTTTACAAAACATATTGGATCATTTATTCTTAAAAAAGATTATTTACACAATAAAATTTATAGCAGAATTAATGTTGCAATAGCCATAAGTAGTGTGATAAAAAATAATTTAATCGATACAACTTCATTGCCACCCCATAAAATTGAATTAATTTACAATGGGGTAGATGCTAAAAAATTTAATCCAACAATTTCAAATCGGGATAGGGTGAGAAAAGAATTTAGTTATAGTGATAACGATATTGTAATTGGGATGATTGCAAGATTTAGTCCGGGGAAAGGACATAGAAGAATTTTAAGATCTGCAAAGATTCTCTCAACAAAATTTATCAACTTAAAATTTATGATAGTTGGCGAAGCAAGCCGTGGGGAAGATGATTATGCAAACAGGATTAAAAGCTTGAGTCAAAATCTTAAAATAGAAAATTTGATTCTTACTGGATTTCGAAGTGATATACCTGATGTTATTTCTGCTTTTGATATTTTCATTTTTCCATCGCATGCGGAGGCGTTTGGTATTGCACTTATTGAAGCTATGGCTATGGAAAAACCGTCGGTTTGTGCTAATTCCGATGGTGTGCTTGATATTGCGGTTGATGGGAAAACTAATATATTATTCCAGAATAAAAATGCGGAAGATCTTGCAAAGAAAACAGAGAAGCTTATTCTTGATGAGAATTTGAGATTATCTATTGGCAAAGCTGCTAGAGAGCGGGTTTTAAAAATGTTTGATATTGAAATTGTAACCGATAAAATAATCGAGAGTTACAATAATTATTTAAATAGAAATTGAATTTATATGAATGTATTATCCAATGACCAATTAATACTAAACCTAATTGATGAAAATAATTTTTCCGACGCAGCAAAAAGATTATTTGATATCCAAACAGAACAGTGGCAGATGCTTAAAACAGGGGTTCAATCACTTGAAACAGTAAAATCAAAATCATTTCAGTTTGATGGATTTCAGATTAAGGCGCAGTTTAATGCTGGAAGAATGATATCAACATCCGCAAAAGTTGATCCAAAATCTATAAGCAAAAGAAAATGTTTTTTGTGTGTTGAAAACCTTCCTTCCGAGCAAAAGGGGATTTTGTACAACGATAATTACATTATACTTTGCAACCCATTCCCAATATTTCCAACTCATTTTACGTTAACTAACAAACAGCATCAACCACAGCGGATAATTGATACTTTACTGATATGCTGGATTTGAGCAAAGATCTTTCAAAACACTATTCTGTTATTTACAACGGACCAAGATGCGGAGCTTCAGCACCGGATCATCTGCATTTTCAAGCCGGCAATAAATATTTCATGCCAATTGATGACGAGTTTCATCAAATTAAAAATGAATACGGTAAAATGATTTTTTGAAGATGATGATTTATCTTTTTATGATTAATGATGAATTGAGAAAATTTTTATCGATTGAAAGTATTGATAAAGATTTGGTTATTGATTTTTTTAATAAATTCTATAAAACATATTCTAATTTGATGGAAGAGGAGCAAGAGCCATTATTAAATCTTGTTTCTTTTTATGAAGAAAAATATGGATGGCGAGTAATAGTATTTCTAAGAGCAAAACACCGCCCAGCAGTTTTCTTTGCAGAAGATGAAAGTAAAATGTTGGTAAGTCCAGCAGCAATTGATTTAGGCGGGGTTTGTGTTTTCCCGCGTGAGGAAGACTATAACAAAATTACAAAAGATCAAATTGCGAATATATTTAATGAAGTTTTTATTGATGAGAAACAGTTTGAAATGATATTGATGAGATTAAGAGAAATAGTATAATTTGTAAAAACGGCTAATGCAATGTTTTTATAAGGATAATAAATTTTATTAAGCAAAAAAGTTATAGTTTTTCTTGGCTCATCAACTGTTCAAAAAATTCCATATTAGCTGAATTGGAATTTGAAATGATAATTTTGATAATTGCAGTAAGAGGAACAGAGAGAAGCATTCCTACAATTCCCCAAATGTAACCCCACACTAAAACAGAAAGCAAAATTAACAAAGGATTTAAGTTAAGTCGTTTGCCAAGCAGCATTGGTTCGGCAACATTGAATGCAAGCGTTTGTATGCCGGGCCATTAAAGCTAACACAAGAATTACTGTTCCAAAAGAATCAAACTGAACTAATGTAAACAAAACAGGAAACACAAGTGCAGCGGCAGAACCAATCGTTGGAATGAAGTTGAAAAGAAAAACAAACAATCCCCAGACAATCGGAAAATCTACTCCAATAATTGCAAGAACAATTGTTGTTATAATTCCGGCAGTAAGATTAACCGTAAATTTTGCAATTATATAACGTTGTATTTGTTCAGTAATTTTTTAAAAGTTATTTCAAGTTGCTGTTCTCGTATCGTTCTTTCCTGATTAATTTTGTCCAATAATATTTGTTCATCAACGGCATCATTTGAACGCTGAAGACTTTTTTAATTATTTTAATTGTGGACTAACTTTTTATTAACGTACCGATGTTTAATAGCCTCATAAATTGTTTTATTTCCTGAAAGAACAAAAACAAAGAAGAACAATACAAATAGTACATTTCCAAGAAGTGAGATTGTGGAGGTAAATAAACCACCAGCAATATTTTTAATATTTAAACTTGCAAGTAAATTGTCAATTGAAAATTCAGTAAAGAATGGATCAGTAATTCCCCAGGAAGTCGCTGTCACTTTAATCATATTACTTAGTTTGTCCCCATAAAAGGCAAGCTTGCACTAAATTGAAAAAATGAATCAACAACTATTCTTCCAACTCCATACAGCAAACCAAAAGTTATAGCAATATCCAGCAGGGTAATAAAGAGCATAGGAACCTTTTTCCTGTTAACCATGAATTAAAAAGGGGCAAAAACAAAAAACAAAAAATTGCAATTACTAAAGGAATGAATATGTTGCTCAGTTCTCTAAGTACAATGCCAATGACTACTAATCCAATAATTGTAATAAAAAACTTTGTTGTACCATCTATTTGATTTCTTTTTGCCATCAGCTACTCTATCTTTTTATTAGTGCACTTGGTGTTTGGGGTATTGATAATAAAAGTTCAAATAATCGCCAGCGTTTTCGATATTGCTCTCAGTTCCACCATTTCGTTCTATGTAATCTTTAACTATATCCATACCCAAATTATAGTTAATTACATAGCTTCTGTACTTTTCAATAAAAGAGACATATTTATCTGCGCTATCTTTTGTTCGCAAAGCATATTTTTGAAGCCTATGCAACTGTTTGTTCGCGAGTCCATTTACCATCAAGATAATTTCTTGCGGCTTCATTTCCCGAATAGCTAAATTTCTTTTGAAGAGCTAAAACTTTGTAATAAAGATCAGCATCATCCGGATTTAAGCCTGCAAGCGGAAACAAAACTTCACTTTCAAATTTTATTCTTTCATTACCGGGAATGCAACTGCAATACCATAATTAGCAGTTCCTTCTGCAATTAAAGATTGCGGTGAAAACAGTGCATAAACTTTAAACTCAACCCAATTTCTTTTTTTTGCGAGATTATATTCTAATAAAACGTTATAAACGTGATGACCCGGATAACCTTCGTGTGCGGCAAGATCAACAGCGCGATCTATATAAATCGGTAAATCAGTATTTACTTGAATAACGCTATAAAAATTTCCCTTATACCAATTGTAAGCGCCCCAAGGTTTGTCTTTTACGTACTCAACTTTAAACGATTCTGATTCTGGGAGTTTTATATGATCGAGTGTTTTAGTTTTACATTCTTTTATTGCTGTATCAAAAACATCTTTAAGTTTATCTGTCGGGATGACAAACTTGGATTTAAAATCATTTAATCTTTTTGCAACATCACCATTACCCGGAAGAATTTTATCAAGCTCTGTTATTGTTGTTTGAAAAAAATCATCATTATGTGTTGGTGCTGAAGCATCATACAGTGCTTTTGTTTCTTCATCAAAAGGAAGCAGAACTCCATTAAGCATAAAGATTTTTGTTTTACAAGCAAGAATTTGTTTGTAAAGATACCTGAAGCGAAGAGTTTCTAATTCATCAGCCTTATATTCACCAAGAGATTCAAGTTGATTAAGCAAATCATCTGCTTGCTTTGATAAACTTTTAAATGCAGTTGAATCAAATGGTAAACCAAATTTAAAATTTGCTCGCCATTCTTCCGGTCCGTAATAAGCATCAACAAAATCAGCATCGTACTGTCCGATGTCTAAAACTAGTTTTACATAATCTTCGGCGATATTGTTTATTTTTAACTCAAGATCACTTTGAATAATTGGTTCTTTTTATCTGAGCAGGAAACAAAAAATCAATCCTGCTAATAAAAATATTAATAACTTATTCACTTTTCGTCCTATTCTTTTTTGCATCTATAAAAGATTTAACAGCTAAAACAATGAACACTAAACAGAGCAAAGCCATAATTGCTTGAACCGTAACAGCCGCTGGTCTTGCAGTTTCTGCACCACCAAGCATTTTAAAGAACTTAATAAGCCCGCTGATGGTGCCTGCAAAACCGATTAGTTCTAAAACTGCAGCGCCATGCATTGAGTGCTTTAAATATTTTTCGTTAAGTCCTAGCCATCCAAAAATTAGCATTGGAATTCCAAAAAAGTTGGAATAAGAGCAGTTATACTTTCGCTGCTAATTCCAAAGTATCCAAATAAACCCATTAAAATAAAAACTACACCATAAACTATTGTTAGCTTAGCCATTATATCTCCATTTATTTTTCTAATTCCAAAATTAAATATTTAGTTCCATCACTTGTCAGCAAAATTTGGTTATTCTTTACAACTAAATCTTTCCCACTTACAAGATCCTTTGCTTTGTTTACTTTATACATTACTGGTAAAGTCAATTCAACTTTTTGTTGATTAGAATTTTTATTTATAATTGTCAAAATTCTCTCATTCATATCAGATCTTAAATAAGCATAAATATCTTTATCAGCTTGTAGAGTTAAAAAATCACCATATCGTAATGCAGAATGTTCTTTTCTGATGTGAATCAGTTTGCTAACATCTTCAAATGTCTGTTTTTCAAGCTCATTCAACTCGTCGTCATTAAAGCGCATCATTCTTCTGTTATCTGGATCAGCTGCGCCTGTCATTCCAATTTCATCTCCGTAATAAATAATAGGGATACCAGGAATTGTCAACAAGTATGCAATATGAAGTTTTAGTTTATCATAACTTTTGGGATTATCAACTTTGGGTGGATTGTTCCATGCAAATTCACTTGCTCTTCCATCATTAATTGTTAGATCGCCATCTGCATAAGCCATATAGCGTATTTTATCATGGCTATCCATAATGTTGCCCATTAAATTATTGTACCCAAAACCTGAAAACTTTTTTTGCATTTGATAATCTAATAGTTTGAACGAAGCTTTCATCAAGAAAAGTTGGAACAGCAACATCGTAAAGATTAAAATTAAATTGTGCAATTTAATTGTCCGTTGTTTACGTAAGAGGCAATCATATCGATTCCACCAAATGATTCACCAATTTGATAAACGTTTTTATTTTGCGGAATTTCAATTTCACGCTTTAATTTGCTGGTTAGCATTCTCCAATATTCATTTGGAACGTGTTTAACTGCATCGTGACGAAAACCATCAGCGCCAGTGACTTTTAACCACCAAACTGCATTGTCTGTCATAAACTCAAGCGCCTCGTAAGAACTTACAAAATCAAACGATGGCATATATGGTTCAAACCAGGTTGTTAATCTGTACTCATCCCAAAGTCTTAAATTCAATTTACCGTTTGGTAGATTGTAAGTGCCAAACCAATCGCGATGATCTTTCCACATCCAATGCTCCTGATGAACATGATGAGCAACGTAATCTAAAAACACATTAATATCTTTTTTGTGAGCATTATGTATTAATTCTTTGGCAAGCTTCATATCGCCAAAATGTTCTTCAACTTTTGTAGATGATACAGGCCAATAACCATGGTAGCCTGTGTACCAACGATGAGGTGCAGGATATTCACGATAAGCATTATTTGTATTATCAATAATTGGAGAAATCCATAGGGCATTTATACCAAGCTTATCAAAATATCCATCCTCCATTTTATTTAATATTCCTTGTAAATCGCCGCCTTGATAATTTGCTGGAGTAAAAAGTGAATCATGAATAACTGGATTATCATTTAATCTGTCTCCGTTACTAAAGCGATCAATCATAATACTGTAAATTATATTATCTTTAAGTGTTTTTGTTTCTGATTTTCCAGCAACAACTCCATCGAATAATTGTACAGTTTGGATATTGCTAACATTGCCCATACGATTAGCTGCAACTCTAATTGAATGATTTCCATTTAACATTTTACCCTTTGTAATAAGAGTAATATCTCTTCCATTTATTTGGATAAGTTCAGCAGGAAATTTTTTATTATCAAACAATACAATTAGACTTTCTTTGCTAAATCCATGTTGCTTCGATCAACATTTTCAAAATAGAACTTAAGTTTTAACTCATTTTGACTTTTTCTGACCCCAGGATGTGAAGAAACATTTTGTCTTTTGCAGATTCTTCAATTATTCTTAGCGAGTTAAAATCTCCCATACCATTTGGAACTTTATCTGGATTAGCGGGATCAATAACTTCTTTTCCATCAACAAAAAATTTATATTCGTATCTTCCAGGATCAAGTGAAATTTCAACTTCAAGCACACCATCGCCATTTGTATCCTTCATCGGAAGGCTTTGTCTATCCCAGCTATTAAACTGACCAAATAAATTTACTCTTTTTCGCCAGCTTGCGGGTGATAAGTAAAGATATATTTTTTACTTTTTACAAGCTTAACAGGAATTTGATAAATCTCCCTCGTTTAATTTGAACGGAATTAATTCTATTCCTGAAAAATCCTTTTGGGGAGTGAATAAAACTTCCAGTGTTGATATATCATAACTAACAATAATGTTATTTGTTGAAGTAAATTCAACAGTATAATTATCAGAATAAAAGATATCGCTAATCAAAACTTTTGTTGGTTGATCTTGCAATAAGTTAATTGGCTGGATTAAATCACGAATTGTCTGTGAATAATTTATTGAAATTAAAAACAGGGAGATAATTAAAAATTTTTTAACATTTGGTTATCCTAAAAGTGATTGTCTAATCGTTTCTTTGCTGAATTGTTAACCCTGGTTTTTAAACACTCTTTGTTCGTTTTTTTCTAAAGCAAATTTACTACAATGAGAGGAAAAGAATAAGGAGAAAGGCGATGTTTATTGCAAATCTTCAACATCGTCAATATAGTAACAGTGATTATGCTTTGTCATTCCGATTTTGGGATAATAATTAACTGCAGCAGGTGCAGAGAAGAATTAATTTCGCTTGCGAAGTTTGCTTTTTGTTTCTTCAATTAATCTTTTGCCAATTCCCCTTTTTGATATTTTGTATCAACTGCAAGATCGGAAAGGTAAGTGCAATAAACAAAATCTGTAATAGAACGAGCGATTCCTATAAGTTCTCCATCTACCGTGCCGTTACAATTAAGTTAGCATTATTACACATTGATGAAATTCCCTGTTCATCATCAATAGGCCTGCGTTCTGCAAGAGTGCTGTTTTTAAGTACTTCAATGAATTCTGAAACATCAAGAGATTTTTCAATTGCATAAACTATTTCACTCATAACATCTCCATTAATTAAAAAAGCGAAGAACAAATACTTATCCTTCGCTTAAATAAAACATACTTAATCCAGATTATAAAGCGTTATCTTTGCTGCTTTAGCTATTCTGAATTTTAATACTCTCTTTGCAGGTATAACCATTGTAGCGCCTGTGGCTGGGTTTCTGCCCATTCTTTCTTGCGATTTACAACAACTAATTTACCTAATCCAGGGATTGTGAATGCCTTCTTAGCTTCTTTTGTATGATAAAGCTACGAGCTTTTCTAAAAACTCACCAGCAAACTTTTTAGTTACGCCGGTTTTCTTGCCATATGATCAAGAATTTGACCTTTGGTCATTGGTTTGGCTGCTGCCATAATTAGCCCTCTCTTTTATTAATGAATGAAGTTTATTTACAAAGTGAAAATATATATTTTTATTTCAAAAGAAAAGAATTCTCGTAAAATAATTTTTAAACACACTTAGTTCTACTACCATAAATTGAGGGTACAATCAACTCATATTCTATCCTATACTGGTTTAAGGCTTTGATGCACATTTGATAATTCGTTATTTTAATCTTTAATAAAATATGGCTTAGATAAATTTTTATGTCCAGGAATATTTTAGCATTTATAATTATTACCTCTATTGTTGTTACTTCACAAATTCAAGATTCAACAACGGCAGAACTAAAAAATTTATCCTGATACGCTTTCTAAAACCCGATACTCTTTTTTATCAAACGATTCTTTATTAACACCATTGTTGAACTGGACTCGTCTGCACCGATTGACTCTACAGCTCTAACGGGAAAAGTTTTATTATTAAAAATTCAGAACTGTTGAAACAAGAATATCAATATTCCGGTGATTATTTAAGAGCCTATCCATTTAACTTTATAAAGGATTTAGGCTTTACGGGACAGCCAAATGAAACCTTTATTTACGGTGTTGGAAACAACGCAATTAGTTATTTGATGGATGGAATCTTTTATAACGATAGATATTCCAACTCATTAAATCTTAATCTTATACAAAGTGAAGATGTTGATCCGATAGAAATTATTCCATATACCGCGCGGATTTCATGGCGCTTATAATAACCCAGTTAGTGTAAATTTTATTACAAAGATTTTTTACCAAGCCAACCATATACTAGAATAAGATTTTATCAAGGCGCAAACAGAGATATGATGTTTGGATGGTAGCTTTAATGCAATTGTTATGAAGAAGTTAATAGCCCCATTTGATATTGCGAACAGAATTTATGATGGAACTTATAGCAATTCTGATTATTCAATCTGGCAAGCGATATTTAAACTAAAGTATTTGTTATCCAACGTGGTTAACATTATCGCAACATACACTCTTAACGATTATAATGCCGGATATAGCGGCGGAGTTGAGGCAGATAGTATTATTGCTAATGGTGGTGTTGTAGATAATATTCTGTACGATTATAGAGCCGCACCAATGTTTTATCCAAATGGCGAATTGAAAATCCTCACGCATTTACCCAGATTGGAAATTTCTTTAATTTAGCCGGCCGAATGGATGAGATCTGATGCAAGTTTGTATATTTTTAGTTTAACAGGTATGAAAAAACACTTTGGTAAGTAAAATATTCGGAAAACAAAACATATGGATTAAATATCCGTAATAATTTTGATTATAGTGTTTTAAGTTTTAACAACATTGACGAGGAAAAACAAAATATGTTTTCCACTAATTCTTTTTATACATATTTCGATTCTGGTCACGTAAATACTTCCAAAAACAAATTTGATGCAGATTTATTTTCGATATCCGTGTTGTTTCTGGTGAATATAAACGATGGAACTTTTATACCATCTTTTATTACAAGAGTTCAACATATAATCCCCAAAATTTCCTGTGCATCTAGTTAATCCCAATGGATAATAGTAATGATTAGGAGTTGATTTATTATTAAAAATAAAAAAAAATCTTAGCTTTTATATCGGGGCTTCTGTTCTTAAAACATATAGTGTAAATAATGATAAATATTCTTTAATCGAAATGGCAAATTATCAAATGAATTTGTATCTGCCGATATAAAATATTTCCTAAAAATGATTACGCTTATGGTTTTTATGTGGTGGAGTATTTTATAAATCTATATTGGTTACGGTAATGGATGGCTTAGGCTTAATCTAAAATTAAACCTTGGAAATTACTTCTTGAATCAAACTCATCATATTATTCTACCCCCTAATAATAACAAATTAATTGGTGTTCCAGATTTTCAAACTCAAACAGGAGTTTATTATACTGGTAAATTGTTTAATGATGATCTTGATTTGAAAACAGGATTTGTTTTTATTACACTGGTAAGAACAATGTTTTTCTTATGAAAAATGGGATTGTGGAGTTCCATCATCAAACAAATTAGATTTTAGCTTAGTTGGAGAGATACAAAGAGTAGCAATTGTATATTTTTTGTGGCAAAATCTATTAGGA
>JADJMD010000004.1 GCA_016709765.1 Ignavibacteriales bacterium | reverse complement strand
GAATGTAAGCACCATTTGCAGAATTGCTTATTTGATAATTTACTTTTTTTCCCTTCTCAAAATTCCCAAGATAAATTTCTGCATCCTGATGAATATATAATGAGCCTTCTTTATTCAATCCGGAAACTGCGGGAATAAGTTTATTCTTTCTCTTAGAAATAGGAAATGATTTTTGATCATATCTCGGTTTTATGTTTTTTTCTTTTGGGAAAATCCATAACTGAAAAAGTTTAACCGCTTCTTTATCGGATGGATTAAACTCAGAATGTGTAATCCCTGATCCCGCAGACATAACCTGAACTTCATCTTTATAAATAACTGAACCAGTGCCCATACTGTCTTTATGTTCAAGCGCACCTTCTAAAATAATTGTTATAATTTCCATATTATCATGCGGATGAGTTCCAAATCCCATTGCCGGCACAACAGTATCATCATTAAGAACACGCAGCATTCCAAAGTTCATCATCTTTGGATTATAATAATTTGCAAAGCTGAAACTGTATTTTGTATCCAGCCAGCCGTAGTTTGCCTTTCCCCTGTCTTCGGATCTATAAATTATCTTTTTCATTGTTACCTCTTTTTGTCTTTTTTTTAATCACAATGTATGTCATAACACGTTTTTAGTCAAATATCCAGATCACATATTCTACACAGAAATATTTTGGCGATATAGAATCTTTGCAAAAATTATCCTATATATGGTTAAAGACTTACCAAAATGATGAAAACCTTAATAAAAAGTAAAAGCAAAACTTTTTCTCTGTTGATCACAACTGTAATTATGCTTTTAATCTCCACAAAAGTATTGCCGCAGGATTATGTGATAAAGCAATTACGAATTGAAGACGGTTTGTCACAAAGCACTATCTTTGCTTCTTTACAGGATAGCAAAGGCTATATGTGGTTTGCAACACGCAGCGGTTTAAATCGTTACGATGGTTATAAGTTTAATATTTACTTCAATGATCCCAAAGACTCCACTTCCCTTTCCGATGATGGAACAAACTCGCTTTATGAAGATAAGAATGGAAACCTGTGGATAGGAACTATTTACGGTAACATAAACAGATTTGACCGAAAGACTGAAATTTTTAATTATAAAAATGTTTCTGATTTACTGGATGTACTTCCGGATCAGGCTGATGATTTTTATGAATATCCCCTGTCGTTTTCAAGAAATCAAAAAACTACCATAACTTCTCTTGCTGAGGACAAAGACGGCAAACTCTGGATTGGTACCTGGGGTTCGGGAATAATTGTAATTGATAAATTTTTTAAACTGTATCATCATTTTTATTTTGATAAAAATAATCCCGGCGGACTTAAAACAAACAGGATAATGGATTTGATTTTTGATCACGAGGGCAAATTGTGGGTTGCAACTTTTGGAGGAGGATTAACAAGAATTACAAAATCGATTGAAAATTCTAAAGAAAATTTTTCTTTTGAAACTTTGCTCCAGGGTGAAGACGAGTTTTCACTATCAGACAATAAACTGTTAAACCTGTTTCAAGATTCTAAAATGAATATCTGGATCGGCTCTTACTATGGCGGACTGATACATATACCGAGTGATCAAACTAAATTACCTTTTGGAAAAGCTAAAATAGATTGTCAACGATGCCCTATTTCTGTAAACAATTTAACTCCAAATACAATTATGTCTTTTGCAGAAGATATTGAACAATATTTATGGATCGGAACTTTTGGCGGTGGATTAATAAGATATGATAAAAATAAAAACACAACGCTGCATTTTTTTAATGATCCAATCAATCAATATTCGCTGGGTGATAATGATGTGCTTTCACTGTGTACGGATCGCTCCGGAATTATTTGGGCTGGTTCACATCTTGGTGCTGGGGTTACAAAAATTTATAAAAACAATGCCCGGTTTAATCATATTAAACATCAACCGGGAAAAAGTAATAACCTTAATGATGATGTAGTCTGGTCTATTTACAAAGATCAGGAAAACATTCTCTGGATTGGAACTTACAAAGGCGGCTTAAATAGATATGATCCGTCTTCAAAGAATTTTTCATACATAAAAAAAACTGATGGCAGCAATTCTCTGAGCAGCAATCACATAAGAACAATTAAAGAAGATAATTATGGTAACCTTTGGATTGGAACGTACGACGGCGGATTAAATATCTTAAATAAAAAATCAAAAAGAGTAAGCGTATTTAAGAATAATCAAAAAGATTCTTCGAGTATTAGTGGAAACCAGATTCAGGATATATTAATTGAATCAGATTCAGTTTATTGGATAGCAACTTTTGGAGGCGGGTTAAATAAAGCGATAATAAACGGAAATCCAATTGATCAAAAAATAAAGTTCAAAAAGTTTATCAACGATAAAGATAATCCAAATTCGATAAGTGATAACCGTATCTATAAATTGTATCGATCGCGTGATGGTGTTTTTTGGATTGGCAGTTATGGCGGCGGATTAAATTCTTTTGATCCGCGAACGGAAATGTTTAAAAGTTATCCTTCCAACTCAGGAAATGATGATAGTTTTAATATCGAAAATCTTATGACCATTCTCGAAGACTCAGATGGTATAATCTGGTTGGGCTCGTACGGTGGCAGTTTAACAAGTTTTAACCGCACAACAGGAAAATTTAAAAGATATTCTTTTACCGAAAGCTTAACTAGTGGTGTTGTATATGGAATACTAGAAGATGATTCAAAAAATCTTTGGATCAGTTCTGACAATGGAATCTTCAGACTTAATCTTATAACAAAAGATATAAAACGTTTCGATATTCAGGATGGATTACAAAGTCTGGAATTTAGCGGAGGTGCATATTTTAAAGATAAAACCGGAATAATGTATTTGGGCGGTATAAACGGTTATAATTTTTTTGATCCAAATAAAATTAAATCAAACAATTACATTCCGCCCGTAGTAATAACCTCTATAAAAGTTTTTAATGAACACATAAAAGGTGAGCCAAAGGAATTAGTACTTGATTACAAGAAAAATTTTATCTCTTTTGAATTTTC
The DNA here is from genome assembly GCA_016709765.1 of Ignavibacteriales bacterium. Taxonomy (NCBI): domain Bacteria; kingdom Pseudomonadati; phylum Ignavibacteriota; class Ignavibacteria; order Ignavibacteriales; species Ignavibacteriales bacterium. The sequence goes on along the minus strand of JADJMD010000004.1, from coordinate 52,071 downwards.
TTCTCTCGATTTTTCTGATCCCAGGGATAATCAATATTCGTTTATGCTCGAAGGATTACAAAATGAATGGCAGGTAACTGAATCCTCTTCAAGAATTGCTACTTACACCAATCTTTCGCCGGGTACCTATGTATTTAAAGTGCGCGGTTCTAACAGCGATGGTATTTGGTCTGATTCTTATGCATCAATAAAAATTGTTATTCTTAATCCATTCTGGCAAACATGGTGGTTTATAATTCTTGCGGTAATTCTATTGGCTTCGTTTTTGTATTATCTAAGCACAATAAGGATTAAAAACTTGCTTGCAATTGAAAAATTAAAATCTAAACTTGCTGCAGATTTACATGATAATATTGGTTCAGGTTTAACGGAGATTTCAATCTTAAGCGAAGTTGCATCAAGAAAAAATAATTTTGGCGAAATAAACTCAAACAGCGAGTTAAAAAACATTTGCGATATTTCAAGAAAACTTGTTGATAGCATGAGTGATATTGTCTGGGTGGTAAATCCAAGTCGTGATTCTTTACACGATTTGATTATAAGATTAAAAGATACTTACAGTGAGTTACTCAACTCGGTCGAAATATCTTTTAAAACAAAAAATCTTGAAAAGCTAAACGATGTGAAGCTGCCAATGGAGGTAAAACAAAATCTTTACTTAATTTTTAAGGAAGCAATTAATAACTCAATTAAACACAGTAAATGTAAACGCATTACACTGGAAGCGAATTTAAGAAATGATGTTTTGGAAATTATCTTAAATGATGATGGAATTGGATTTGACGAATCACTGCTGTCTAAAGGCAACGGGTTAAAAAATATGGAAAACAGGGCTGATCAGATCAACGGAAAAATAAAAATTAAGTCATCAATAAATAGTGGAACTTCTATTAGATTTATTGGTAAATCCGGTTTAACAAATAAACTTAAAGTACTTTTTAAACAATGATCAACGTAGCAATTGTAGAAGATAACACAACTATTAGAGAAGGACTAGCAGCATTAATTAATGGAACCGAAGGTTATAAATGTATTGGTTCATTTGGTGATGTGGAATCATTTTTACCAAAGATCGGTTCGCTGCCGATAAATGTTGTACTTATGGATATTGGGTTACCCGGAATGAATGGAATTGATGGAGCAAAATCTGCTGTTACAAAAAATCCGGATCTAAGCATTCTTATGTTAACCGTTTATGAAGAAAGTGAATTTGTGTTTGATGCGCTTTGTGCCGGTGCTTGCGGTTATCTAGTAAAAAAAACTCCACCGGCAAGATTACTTGAGGCAATAAAAGATGCTAACGATGGCGGATCACCAATGAGCTCCAGAATTGCGCGACAAGTAATAACAGCTTTTAAAGAAGGCAAAAGTATTACTCGTGAAACTCAGAATTATGATTTAAGTGATAGAGAAATAGGTGTGCTTAATCTTTTATCCGATGGATATAACTACCAGGAAATTGCGGAGACACTTTTTATTAGTGTTGATACAGTTCGACATCACATCAGAAACATCTACAAAAAACTCCACGTTCACTCACAATCCGAAGCTGTTGCAAAAGCAATTAGAAAAAAGATTATTTAGGAAATCAAATTATCCAATCTGTTCAAAATGAATTGCCACGACTTTCAGATTCTGTTACATTACTTTAAATTGCCATGACTTTTAAGTCGGGGACAAAGGTTAACAACTTTACTTTGGGCTTTAGCTTATACCTATCCCACAACTTAAAAGTCGTGGCTATTTCAAACTGGTTTTACTTGATCAAGTTTTTAAGTGCCCTCAATTTCCACATAATTATGTATTAATCCTGATTTTTTAATCGATCATAACTAAAAAACCGCATATCTATGCTGTTGCGCGCCTATCAATAATTTTGCACTTTTATCCCAGAAATTGACCCTGAGATTTTTTAAGCCAATTAAAGTATTATGAAACCAGAAAACGACCGAATAAAATCTATACTAACCAACAACGAGGAGGATGTTATGGAAAACATCATATATCCAAAAACAATTTCTAATCCATTAGCCGATCTTATTAGCGATGAGATTTGGGAATTACTGAACAGTCGCGGTTTAATTAATGATCGTTCAGTAAGAGATTATATTATTCGCAGAAGATTTAAAACATTGCGCTCGCAAAAAATTAGAACCGGTGATGCGATTGATACATTAAGGGCAGAATATCCTTATCTTCAATTTGACACGATTAGGAAGATAGTGCATAACCCTCCAAAACAGATAAGTAGATCATAGATCTTTTTAGGAATTCTACCCTTACCCGTCCTGATTACAAAATTGGGTCGGGTTTTTTTATATAAAAAATTTGGTTTACTGATTTTTTAATTTAATCTATAGTTAATTTTAATTGAATAGTTAAATTAGAATTAATGATAATAGAAAATCCTACAACTCCACTTACAGAAATCTTTGATCCGTTATTTGAACAGAAACAGATTAGATTTTTTGTAAAGCGAGAAGATCTCACTGATGATTTTATTTCCGGTAATAAATTTTATAAACTAAAATACAATCTAATAGAAGCTGAAAAGCTTGGTTATAAAACACTGCTGACATTTGGTGGCGCCTATTCAAATCACACTCACGCAACTGCCGCCGCAGGTAAAAAATATGGATTTAAGACAATCGGAGTTATTCGCGGTGAAGAACATTTACCACTTAATCCGACATTAAACTTTGCCAAAGAAAATGGAATGATTTTAGAATACATAGATAGAAAGTCTTATAGAAATAAATACGATAAATACATTGTTGATGAATTTAAAAATAAATTTGAAGATTTTTATTTAATTCCGGAAGGGGATCAAATCATCTTGCAATAAAAGGCTGTGCGGAAATTATTCCCAGCATTACAACTGATTTTAATTTTATTTGTTCTGCGTGCGGTACCGGCGGCACACTTGCCGGATTAGTTTTAGGATTGGATTCAAAATCTTTTGCTCTTGGTTTTTCTGTTCTTAAAGGTGGAGAATTTCTTTACAAAAACATTCGCACTCTTCTATCATATTATCAAAAAGACAAACTGAACAATTTTCAGATAAATCTGGATTATCACTTTGGAGGATACGCAAAAACAAACAACAAGCTAAACAAGTTTTGCAATAGTTTTGAAGAACAGCATAACATCCCCATTGAGCCAATATATACAGGCAAAATGTTTTATGGGATTTATGATTTAATTAAGAATAATTTTTTCCCGTTAAACAGCACAATTGTTGCAATCCATACAGGCGGTTTACAAGGATTGCAAGGTTTAAAACAGAGAAAAATGATTTAAAAAACTTACGTGTTTTAATAGAATAACATTTATAACTTTACAATATAGTTTGATTAATATTTTATTTCTTCGTAACTATTTCTCACAGTATCTCTAATTATTAAGAGTCTTTATGAGTCAAGAAAAAATCCTGATATGCGTACAGGAAAATAGTGCTGTAAAAAATCTGGAATCAAAACTTATTAATTCCGGTTTCTCTGTTGTTGTATCAAAAACAGAAATTAAATCTGTTGTTTCACTCGCGTTAGAATCCTATCCTGATTTTATTGTTATAAGTGTAAATCTTAATACTAAATTTTCCGGAATTGAAGCAGTTTCAGAGATCAAACAACAATTAGACATTCCGGTTATTTATCTTTCTCATGATGATGACAAAGAATCTTATAATAAAGCTAAGTCTACAAATCCAACCGCATATTTTTCATTTCCATTCGAAATTGATAACCTTATACGATCGATAGAGTTGGGATTAGCCAATTATAAGTTGCAACAAAAAATTAGTGATGCGCGCAAAAAAGTATGAAATGGTTATCAAAGCTAGCAAAGCCGGTGTTTATGAAATTGATCCCATTACTTTTGAGATAGATTGTGAAGAAAGTCTAGCAGAAGTGTTTAGTTATTCTATACAAGAAGTAAAAGACAAAGGTTGGGGCAATTTATTACCAATTGAAGATTACAACAAAAAGAAAGAATTATTGTCAAATTTATTGCAAGACAAAATTAAATCTTATTCACTTGAACACAGAGTAATAAAAAAAGATGGGTCACTTGCGTGGGCATTGTCTCATGGTTCATTAGTAACCGATACACACGGCAAATCTAAAATTGTTGGAACACTTACTGACATAACCGAGAGAAAAATTAATGAAGAAAGATTAAAAAAGTATTCTGAGGATTTGCAAAAAAGCAATTCTGCTAAGGATAGATTTTTCTCAATAATATCGCACGATTTAAGAAACCCCTTTAACTCTTTATTAGGATTTTCAGAATTACTTGCTAATAATATTGAAGACCTTACAGAACAAGAAGTAAAAGACTCCGCAAAAACATTGCATAGAACTGCAACTAATCTTTTTAATTTACTCACAAATCTTTTGGAGTGGTCCAGATTGCAGACGGGTAATTTCTCGTTTGAAAAATCAGAGTTTTCAATATGTATTATCGTAAACCATGTTCTCAGTATCTTTTCAGATTCATTTGAAGCTAAGAACCTTACGCTGACTAAAGAAACTGATCTTGAAATAAACGTGCTGGCCGATCAAAATATGATTGAAGCTTCAATAAGAAATCTTGTATCTAATGCAATTAAATTTACTCATGATGGAGGGACAATTACTGTTGGTTGTAAAACTAATGGTGATAAAGCCGAAGTATTTGTTAAAGATACAGGTGTTGGTTTGTCGTCAGAGGATCAAGAGAGATTATTTAAAATAGAAAAACAGTTTACTACTGAAGGAACCAAAAACGAAAAAGGTACGGGTTTTGGTCTGCTGTTAACTAATGAGCTAATCAAAAAAAACGATGGCACCATAAAAGTAACAAGCAAAAAAGAAAGCGGCTCTACTTTTACTATTGTACTGCCTTGTGTAAAGTAATTATTATTTCATTCAATTACAGGAAAATATATGTCCGATAATTCATCACCGGAAATTGATCCACAACCAAGCACTTTTAAAGTGTATTTAAAGAAATAACACAACCGTTTATAGATTTATTTCATTCTTCCCGAGCGTTGTGGGGAATAAATCTCACATACCTGCTTGAAGGAATTACATACTTTGGCGTAGTTGGTTATTTGGTTATTTATTTTACTGATTTTGTTAAGCTGGATGATATTAACGCAGGGCAAATGGTTGGATTTCAAACTGCAGGAATTACGCTGGCGATGCTGTTTCTCGGTGCGACTGTAGATTGGATTGGTGTAAGAAAATCTCTCATATATGCTTTGCTTTTTATGTTGATTGGAAGAGTTTTCTTAACTCTTGGACCAACAATTACTTCTAATACCGGATTATGGTCTTCTGCTCATTTAATTGCTATGGTGGGATTATTGGGCATCATTTTAGGTTACGGTATTTACCAGCCAGCTTGTTATGCTGCTGTAAAACTATTTACCACAGAAAAAACATCTGCCATGGGTTATGCAATGCTATATGCGATTATGAATCTTGGCGGATTTCTTCCCGGAATTATCGCCCCGCCAATAAGAAAGGCATTTGCAAATGATCAAGAAGGAATGTTAGGTGTAATGTGGGTTTATGTCGGATTAACAGTTTTAGGAATTATTGTTGTTGCAACCATTCTTTCCAAAAAACCATTGAAAAGACAATACGAGAAGTTAGCACAGAAACTAAAGAGCAGATTGAGGCTGATAAAAAAGCTGAGGATGAAAAATCCGCTAAAGAAAAAATTATGTTCTATCTTAAAAATTTTCCTATTAGAGATTTAAGATTTATGTTTTTTATCTTCATTCTAATTCCTGTACAAACACTTTTTGCACACAATTGGTTAACGCTGCCTGTTTATTATAAAAGAGCATTTACAGGAGTAGTGGCTGATAACTTTGAGTTCTTTACGAACTTTAATCCGCTGTTAATTTTCATTCTAACTCCAATGGTTGCAGCATTAACCGTAAAGCGCGACACTTATAAGATGATGATTTATGGAACGTTTGTTATGGCAGCACCGACCTTTATACTAACTCTTGGTCCAAGTATCTACACAGTTTTTGCATATTTAACTTTGATGACTATCGGAGAAGCAATGTGGCAGCCAAGATTTTTACAGTGGGTTGCTGAAATTGCTCCAAAGGGAATGACAGGAATTTATATGGGAATCGGACAGTTCCCATGGTTTTTAACTAAAGTTGTTACGAGTTTATACTCTGGATGGTTTTTTAATGCACTACGCTCCAGAAGGTATTGATCCATCCCAAATGAATACTGAAACAATGTGGTTTATTTATGGCTGTATTGCTATGGTAAGTAGTTTCGGGTTATTTTTTGCACGTGGCTGGATGCAAAAAGGTTTTAAGACAAAGCATGGTGAATAAAAGAACTAACAAGTTCAATCGATAAATATTTAAGGATATCTGAAATGAAAAAAAGAGATTTGATTTCAATCGTTTTTTTACTGATATCCTTATTTGTTTTTTATGGCTGCTCATTTACATCGTACGAAAAAGTGTATCCCACATTACTGGATGGAAAGTATGATAGTGAATTTCCGTATAAGTCTTCTTCTGTTGAATTAGGAAAGATTAGTGAAACAATCCAGCGAGTTAACTCAACAGCTTTTTATAAAATCTATGTGTTTGATGGAAAAGATAATTTTACTTTAAAAGATTTAGAAACTAAAAGACTAACCAAAGTCGCAATAAAAGAAGCTCTTGCAGATAATTCATGCTCGGGAACTGCAGTATCTGTTTATTCTGAAAATGGAAAAGTTGCATTACTAACCTGTGCACACAAATCTCTTTTCCGGATACTATTATAGCATACAAATATGATGAATTAGGTTTTGCGACAAATTTTGTTGAGTCAATTTCGATCAAAGAAAAACAGGTGATCTATGTTGCAGGATTTCCCGAAGGCAGCCAGGTAGAAGTTATTGCAATTGATGAGCACTCTGATATTGCCTTGATAGGAAGAAAATATGGTGGTCAAAAGGGAATATTTTTTCCAACATTTAATTATCCCTTAGGCAAAGCAAAAGATGTTGAATGGGGCACATTTGTTTATCTTGTTGGGTATCCAGTTAATTTTAAAATTATTACTAAAGCGATTGTAAGCAGTCCGCGCAGAGATGAAGCGGGTTCATTCCTTGTTGATGCGGTAATTAATCCCGGATTTAGCGGTGGATTTGCGCTTGCAATTCGAGATGGAGTTCCAAATTTTGAGTTGATAGGAATGGTGCAATGGGTTCCGGAAGAAGAAGAGAATTTAGTTTATCCGGAAAATTTGAAAACCAAAACAACTTATAATCCCATTGTACCTTACGATGGGAATCTTTATGTAAGAAAACATTCAGCAATCCGTTATGGCATTGCCAAAATAATTCCTGTTGAAAGCATTATGACTTTTCTGCAACAAAATAAATCTTATATTAATGAAAAAGGGTTCTATATTTTTGAGTAAAATTTTTAATATTCAGTAACTTTTTTATATACTTATGCGTCTTATGTGTACTGAGGAGCCTAATGACCAAAGAAATTGAACAAATAGAATTTAAATCAATATGCCCAATTTGCGATAATCCTTTTACAGAATTATGGGTTGCAAAACTTGATTCCGTAATCGGAGTAAGGTATGCTTATATCTGCATGAATTGTAAAAACCTGATTAAAATAACTAAAGAAAAATATGTCGACACATCAAATCTTAAACAAATTCTTTTCTCCCAATCAGCTACTGTTATCTAATTAATTTTTTTAATAATAATATTATTCTAAAATAACACTTCCACCAAGACAAACGTCATCTTTGTAAAAAACCGCAAATTGTCCCGGTGCAATTCCACGATCTTCTTTTTCAGTTACTACCATTGCGGAACTATCACCAAAATTTAAAGTGCAATTATAAAAATGCTCACCATGACGAATCTTTACAAGATAATTTCCATCTTCAGGTTGCTCTTCCGCAATCCAATTAAACTTACCAACTTTAAATTCTTTTCTAGCACGGTTTGTAATATTTTCTTTTGAGATATAAACAATATTTTTTCAATATCCTTACTAATAACATACCAAGGACCACCGCCTAATCTTAAACCGGAGCGCTGACCAATTGTATAAAAATAAAATCCTTTGTGTTTACCTAGAACTTTGTTTGTATGAATATCAACTATATCGCCTTCTAATTCCCCAAGGTGATGTTTTATAAAATCAGAAAATTTAATCTTACCCAGAAAACAAATTCCCTGGCTGTCTTTCCTACTCATATTTGGCAGATTATATTTTGCCGCAAGTTCCCGTATTTCTTTTTTTCTGTAAGTTCCAATCGGAAAGAGCGTCCGGCTTAATTGCTGTTGAGTGAGATAAGCAAGAAAATATGTTTGATCTTTTATAGGGTCAGGAGAAATTTTTAAGATAAACTTTTTATTTTTTTGTCTTCAATTTTTGCGTAATGACCAGAAGCAACTTTTTCAAACGAGTTATCAATCTTATTTATAAACTGTCCAAACTTTATTAAACGGTTACAAAACATATCAGGATTTGGCGTTCTGCCTTCTTTAATTTCTGAAATCGTATAAGAAACAACAGAATCCCAATATTCGGTTTGCATGTTTATAGTTTCAAGTGGAATGTTGGCTTGTTTACAAACGGCACGAGCAAATTCTAAATCCTCTTCCCACGGGCAATCACCAAGAAATGAAAATTCATCCTGCAGCCATATCTTTAAATAAAAAGCTGTTACATCATGCCCTGCATTTTTAAGTAAACGAAGCGCAACTGAACTATCAACACCACCGGAAAGTAAAACTGCAACTTTCATTTATTTTTTTGTATCCGGTTTAATCTTAGCTGATTGAATCTGTTCAATCACTTTATCATAGATCTTTTTTTCAACTTTACTAAGAATAAGTGTAACAAGTTTATTTGAGTCAGTCAGCCTATCAAAAAAGCCTATACATACTTTGCTTTTGCCATCACAGATTTTCATTATTCCGCGATACTTACCATCAAATATACCACCTGAAATTGCATCGATATCTTTAATAAATATTGTAATTGACTTATCCTTAAAAATAAATTCAGTGCAAATAATTTTTTCAGTATCAACTTCAATCTTATAAGGAACAAGTTTATAAAAATTAATATAGGATTTATTCAAATAGTAAATAACAAATAGCGATAACAGAAATGGGATAAGAATAACAAGGTTCTTATCAATCAAGGCGGCAACTGAAACAGCATAAAAAAATTAACATTGGTGTTAATACTAAATTCAAATATCGGTAAATAAACTTCCAGAATATTGGATATGTAAATGTTTGCATAAATTATTTTAGATTTCTTTATTCAAATTTACTCAAGTCTGCAATTACATTAAAATTGAAAATTAGGGGTTTGTTTAACACAATAAAAAAGGGCTCGATTGAGCCCTTAATAATCAATTAAAAATTCTATCTTTATTTTATTACAGCACCAATTCCTTTTATCTGATAAAAAGTAACCGGACCTGTAACGCTTGCAGGATCAAACTCTGTTCCCTGTTCTGCTGCAACGTGCTCATAATATTCAGCCGCTTCTTCTTTTGTTAACTCAATTTTATAAACGGTTCCTTCAACCAACGCTGATTTACCTTTTGCTTCAACGGGAAAAACAATATCACCGTCTTTAACTTTTATTTTTACTTTTTGATTTTCAGCATCGCTTTTTAATTCCATCCAGCAACCAGCCATTGCGCAGACATCAATAATTTCACCTTCAACTAAAACTGTTTTCCCAACAAATTCTTCAGGCATTTCAAGAATTTTTGAAATATTTGTTTTTTCTGTTAAAGAAATATCCTTACCGAACTTTTCTGTTTGTGAATAAATATTAACTGTCGTAAAAAGAAATAGAACCATTAATAAGCTTTTCATTGTTTCTCCGTTTTTAAGTTTTTAAATATCTAAAATTTTATAGTTACTTTTCCTTAAACTCAACTTTTATTCCGGGTAGATCACCAATAATTTTTTTAAACTGTTCCATCGTTTCAGGTTTTGTTTTTTGCAAGTTTTCTAAAACATCTTTGTTTTTTATCACTTCAGAAAAATCAACCTGCATAAGAGTAACTTCATTTCCATCAACAAACGATGCATCTGTTTCCTTTATTGATCCGTTAAAATTAAATGAAACATTAATTTTCATCCCATCAAACATTTCGATGATCTTTTGTTGAGCATCTTCATTAAAAGTTGAGTCTTCAAACTCTGTTTCATTTGAATCTATTTCAACTTCTTCTTTCATTTCTGGTTTTGGAAAATTAATAACCAAGGTTGAAGGATTACCTTTTTTAAAATCAAACTTTAGTAAATCATCAACTGGTTTTTCTTCTTTAGTCATCATCTCATCGCCAAACGGCATTTTATCATCCGGGCTTGGATTTATTTTTACTTTATTGATATCCTTAAAAGAATAAATTGCTTTATAACCTTCGTAGTTTCCAATAGTAATTTTTTCGCCGGATAGATACTTAACTCCTTCACCATAATTTGCAGCTTTTTCTGTCAACTCACCTTCTTTAAACATACTATACTCTTCTGATTTTGTTGAATCAAAAGCCATTGCAAATTCTTTCATCATATTAATAACTGTGCTTTTAATAACAACTGTCTCCTCAATTGTCCCGCTTCCATCATTATTAAGATTAACTTTTGTGTCAACCTGTAAACAACCTGAAAAAATATTGTCGCTAAAAATCCCATTAAAAAAGTTTTATATTTTTCATTTTAATCCTAAATAGTTTATAAAAGATTACTTGCTAATTCTGCTAACTCAGATCGTTCCCCTTTTTCAAGATTTATATGTGCATAAAGTTTTTGCCCTTTAAATTTATCAATAAGATAAGAAAGTCCGTTTGATTGCCCATCAAGATATGGATGATCAATTTGATAAATATCCCCGTAAAAACAATTTTAGCCCCTTCACCGGCACGTGTAATTATAGTCTTAATTTCGTGTGGAGTAAGATTTTGAGCTTCATCCACAATAAAAAATATTCTTTGCAAACTTCTTCCGCGTATGTATGATAGAGGCTCGATAACAAGTTTTTGATCCTTTATCATTGTATCAATCGCGGTATGCTTGTTATCATTTTCAGGGAATTGATCCTGAATAACTTTTAAATTATCCCAGAGCGGCTGCATATATGGTGCAAGTTTACTTTCTACATCACCTGGCAGAAAACCAATATCTTTATTACTTAGCGGAACAATTGGTCGAGCAATAAAAATTTGCCTATAATTCTTTTTAACGTGCAATGCACTAGCAAGTGCAAGAAGTGTTTTTCCTGTTCCTGCTTTTCCTGTCATAGATACAAGTCTTATATCCGGATTTGTTAACGCATTTACAGCAAAAGTCTGTTCAGCGTTACGCGGATTTATTCCATAAACATTTGTCTTGTCAACTTTAACAATTTGTTCTTTGTTCTGATCAAGTTGAGCAAGTACGGAGCGATTTGTATTTCTTAAAATGTAATATTTATTTGAAAGTGCTTCTCCATTTAATTTTTTAATAAACGGCTTTGCCGGCACTGAATATGGAGGCTGAAAAAGTTTTACTAAAAGATCATCATTTGCATCTTCAATAATTCCTTTTCCGCTGTAAAGTTCTTCAATGCTGCTGACTCTATCGGTTGTATAATCTTCAGCAAGTATTCCAAGTGCTTTAGCTTTCATTCTAAGATTAACATCTTTAGTTACAAGAATTACTTGCGATTTTTCTTTTAACTTTGCCTGCCACTCATAAGCAACACTTAATACACGATGATCAGGTGTATCATCTTTAAAAACATCTCGTATTGCCGGAGCTAATCCTTTTAGAATTGCTATACGGAGTTTCCCTCTTCCCTTTCCCATTGAAATACCACCATTAAATAATGCTGATCCGGTGATTGAATCAAGCGTACGTGCAAATTCTCTGGCGTTAAGATTAATAACTTGACTGCCACGCTTAAAATGATCAAGCTCTTCTATAACCGTTAAGGGAATTACAACATCGTTTTCTTGAAATTGATTTATTGATGTTGCATCGTGCAAAATTACGTTCGTGTCCAGAACAAATGTTTTAGGAGATTTTTTTGATGAACTAGTTTTTTTTGCAGACATAATATCTCTTTATTATTAAAAAATATTTTTTGTGGATAATAAAAATGGATGAAATCTGAAAAAGTTTTTTTTATTTAGTTAATATTTTATCAAAATATAGATGTGTTTCTGTATAAAGATTTACTGGCAAAAATCCTAAATAAGATTATCAATTTCAAATTATTAAACATAAAATTATTATTACAATTCAACGTCACTGTTCGGAATATAAATCATAAACTTGCTTCCTGCATTAACTTCGCTTTTAACATTAATTTTCCAGTTAAGTTTCTCTACTAATTCTTTAACTAAAACTAATCCCAAACCGGTTCCTGATTCGCCCATCGTTCCTCTTCCTGTAGAAACCTTACCAAGTACAAAAATGTTTCTTAATTGTGATGGTTCGATTCCAATACCATGATCTTTAACTGAAAAGATAGAGTGCTCGTTCTGTTTATAAAATTCAACAGTAATTTCGCTTAATGTATTTGAAAACTTAATTGCGTTGTTTACCAAATTTCCGATAATCGCTTGAAAAATAAATTTATCAGTTGTAATCAAAACATCAGTTGGGGTATTAACATTTAATTTTATTTTTTTGTTTTGCGCGGACTGCAAATACGGATGTACTGCAGCTTCAACTACATCAGAAAGTAAAACTTTTTCCGGATATACTTCAATTTTATTATTTGATAACCTTGCCCAGGTAAGCAAGTTTTCTAAAAGCCTTATTAAATTTTTAGATGAAACATTCATCTGGCTGATAATATCCTTTTTGTCAGCTTCACTTAGCTTATCAAAATCTTCCTCCAATAATTCGGAAATATTTACAAATGCTGCTATCGGATTTCTTAGATCGTGAGCAATAATTGAAAAGAATTTATCTTTGGTCGTATTCAGCCCAGCAAGTACATCATTATTCTTGCTAATCTCAACTCTGCTGTTTTCAACCTCTTCGTTTTTTATCTGCAATAAATCTTTTGCTTTTAAAATCTTATTTCTATTGCGCAACAATACCCAAATAAAAATAATTGAGGCAATTGCGAGAACCGATATTACAAGAGCAATTATTTTTTGCGAACCTATAATTTTTTTTTGTAATTCATTTTCATTCACTAAGAGTTGTGTTTCGCGCTCTTTTTGTTTTAGTTCATGTTTTGCCTGTAGTTCAGCGATCTTTTCACTATTTGTTAACACATAAAGACTATCACTATAGAACTTGTATTCTAGTCTTAACTCATAAGCCTTTTATAATTACCGGTATTGTAATAAAGCGAAGCTAGTTCCTGATTTATAATACTCAAATCACTTAATGAGTTTAATTCTTCAGATAGCCTTATTGCTTCTTTAAGATTTTTTCTGCTTCTGAATAATTTTTGGTTTTATTATAAAATTTTCCAAGTTCAGTTAATGCGTGTATAATTTCCAGCTTATAATCTATACTACGAGCAAGATTAAGTGATTCTTGAAAATAATTTTCCGCCGACCTTTCATTACCTTTACTTAATTGTATTTGTCCTAAGTTTGTATAAGCCCAAATCATACTTTTAGTATCGCCAGAAGCACGGGAATTTGTAATGGCTTTATTTAAATACCCTTCGGCGTCGTCAAATCTTTTGGTTTCTATATAGATTTCAGCAATATAACTTTGCAATAGTGCTAGTGAAGACTTGCTATTTTCATCAGCATAGTCAATAGCCTCAAAATAGTATTTTAAAGACTTTTCATTATCGCCGTTATTATCATACAGAACACCAATGTTTAATAATGTGTTAAGTATTGTTGGCTTATCGTTTATCTTTTTAGCATAATCAAGTGAATGGAAAAAGTTTTCAACTGCAAGATTAATATTTCCCTTCATTTGATGATTGATTGCTTGAGAATTAAAAACTTTTATTAGACTAAGCGAGTCATGAAATTCCTCATAAATCGGAATAGCCTTTTGATAATATTCATCAGACTGATTTATTTCACCTAGGTGCCAAAGCGCAACACCTTTGTTAAATAATGCATCTGCTTTGCTCCATTTACTATTAACTTTTTCTGATAAACTAATCGCTTCATCAAGATATTTTATTGCTTCATTTGGATTTTCGGAAGAAAGAAAATATCCAAGCTTAATTAACAATTTTACCCTCGCTTTTCCTTCGGACGAATGTAATAATGTTAATAATGAATCAACTTTTGATTGAGCATAAAGTGCAAATGCTAATCAAAATAATTGATAGGCAAAGAAGTAAAAATATTTTAGTTTGTTTAAGATGTTTATTGTGAAAGAAATTACTAATTAACCGTCATTGAAATATTAGCAAAATTTATATCAGAAATTCTTGTCGGTTTTAAAAATAATATCATATATTTACGCTTAAAATAACTACGGCATTGCTAAAATACTATTTAGAAATATTACTATGATTTGAAGTTTTAAGCCACTTTTGGAGTGGCTATTTTTTTATCCGAAAGTACTTGATGAACTATGAATAAACAAAAAACAAAAGCCAAACTAATCCTTGAAGACGGAAGTGAATTTGCCGGATACAGTTTTGGATATGAAGGAAACACTAACGGCGAAGTTGTGTTTAATACCGGAATGGTCGGCTATCCAGAAACAATGACTGATCCATCCTACCGCGGACAAATTCTTGTTTGTACATATCCACTAATAGGTAACTATGGAATTCCATCTAAAGATAAAGAAGATGGAATGCTTAAAAATTTTGAATCAGATAACATTCACTGCCGTGCTTTGATTGTTACGGATTATTCATTTGAATATTCCCATTGGAGTGCAGAACAATCTTTATCGGATTGGATGATTGAAGAAAAAATTCCAGGAATTTATGGTATTGATACAAGAATGCTTACAAGAAAACTCCGTGATAAAGGAACAATGCTTGGAAAAATTATCGTTGATGAAAATTCTAAAATTGATTTTATAGATCCCAATAAAACAAATCTTGTTGGAGAAGTAAGCGTAAAAGATGTTGTTGAATACAAAGCAGGAAAACAAAAAATTATTCTTGTTGATTGCGGAACAAAGAATAACATAATTCGTGCTTTTCTAGGTAGAGATATCACAGTTATCCATGTTCCGTATGATTATGATTTCACTAAAATTGAAGCAAACGGAATAGTAATTTCAAATGGTCCCGGCGATCCAAAACTTAATAATAAAACTATTGAACATGCTAAAATTGCAATGCAATCAAACAAGCCTATTCTTGGAATTTGTCTTGGTTCACAAATACTCGCACTTGCTGCAGGAGCTGATACTTACAAATTAAAATATGGTCATCGCGGGCATAACCAGCCATGCAATGAACTTGGAACAAAGCGTTGTTACATCACTTCTCAAAATCACGGCTATGCAGTTGATGCAAAAACTTTAGCACAAGATTGGCGTGAATGGTTTGTTAATGATAACGACGGAACTAACGAAGGAATAATTCATATATCAAAACCATTTTTTGCTTCACAGTTTCACCCGGAAGCTTCACCAGGACCAGACGATAGCGAATTTATTTTTGATATGTTTGTGAGGGCATTGAAATGATAAAAAAAGGTAAACCAAAAAAAGTTTTAATTCTTGGCAGCGGTGCTTTGCAAATAGGGCAAGCTGGTGAGTTTGATTACTCCGGCTCGCAAGCTATAAAAGCACTTAAAGAAGATGGGATTACGACTGTACTTGTCAATCCAAACATTGCAACGATTCAAACATCAGAAAACTTTGCAGATAAAGTCTACTTTGTTCCGATTAAAACTGAGTTTGTTGAAAAGATAATTATTAAAGAACAACCTGATTCTATTCTTCTACAATTTGGTGGTCAAACAGCTCTTAATGTTGGTGTTGATTTATACGATAAAGGAATTTTAGAAAAGTATAATATTAAAGTCTTAGGAACTCCGGTTGATACCATTAAAGATACCGAAGATAGATTATTATTTGGGGATCGTGTTGCGGAAGTTGGATTAAAGATTGCCAGAAGTAAAACAGCAAAAAGTGTGGATGAAGCTGTAAAAGCAGCTGAAGAAATTAATTTTCCGGTTATGGTTCGTATTGCTTATGCTTTGGGTGGATTAGGCTCAGGTATCGTCAATAACAAAGAAGAACTTGTTGAAAAAGCGCGAAGAGCATTTTCATTTACAAATCAAATATTGATTGAAGAATCACTTTACGGATGGAAAGAGATTGAATACGAAATTGTTCGCGATCAATATGATAATTGTATTACAATCTGTTCGATGGAAAATATTGATCCAATGGGCATACATACCGGCGACAGCGTTGTAATTGCTCCTGTTCAAACATTATCAGCAAAAGAAAATTTTAAGCTCCGTTCAATTGGAATAAAATTAATTCGCCATCTTGGAATTATTGGTGAGTGCAACATCCAATATGCACTTGATCCATATTCTGAAGATTATAGAATTATTGAGGTTAACGCAAGACTAAGCAGAAGTTCTGCGTTAGCATCAAAAGCGACTGGGTATCCGCTTGCATTTATCGCAACAAAACTCGCTCTTGGTTACGCGCTTAATGAAGTTGTAAATATTATTACACAAGAAACATCTGCAAACTTTGAGCCTGCGCTTGATTATGTTGCGTTAAAATTTCCCCGTTGGGATTTGCAAAAATTCCAGCAAGTAAGCACACAGCTTGGTTCAGAAATGAAATCCGTTGGGGAAGTAATGTCACTCGGCAGAAGCTTTGAGGAAGTATTACAAAAAGCAATTCGTATGCTTGATGTTGGGATGCAGGGATTTACTGGCAACGAAATGAATTTTGTAAATCTTGACAAAGAATTATCCGAACCAACCGATAAAAGAATTTTTGCGATAGCTGTAGCTCTCAAAAAAGGTTACTCTGTAGATAAGATTCACGATCTTACAAAAATTACAAAATGGTTTTTGTATAAGATGAAAAATATTGTTGATCTTGAAAACCAAATTTCTGATAATCAGTTAAAAAATATTGATACCGACTCAATGCGCCACCTAAAGCAAAATGGATTTTCCGATTATCAAATTGGCAAACTAACTAACACTAAAGAACTTGAAGTCCGTACATATAGAAAATCATTAAATGTAATTCCTGCTGTAAAACAGATTGATACAATGGCAGCCGAGTTTCCTGCACAGACAAATTACCTCTATTTAACTTATCACGGTGTTGAAGACGATATTTCACTTGGTGAAAAAGATCAGATAGTTGTTCTTGGCAGCGGCGCGTACCGTATCGGCTCATCAGTTGAATTTGATTGGTGCTGTGTTAACGCAGTAAATCAGGTTAACAAGAGCGGTTACAAATCAATTATGATTAATTGTAATCCAGAGACAGTAAGTACAGACTACGACATTTGTGATAAACTTTATTTTGAACAATTAACCTTTGAACGAGTTCTTGATATTTATGATAAAGAAAATCCCCGTGGAGTGATTGTGTCGATGGGAGGACAAGTTCCAAATAATCTTGCTATGAAACTTCATAAAGCAGGGCTAAAAATAATTGGGACTTCTCCAGAACAAATTGATAATGCAGAAAGCCGTCACAAGTTTTCGCAAATTCTTGATGATATAAAAGTTGATCAGCCGGAGTGGCAGGAAGTTACCACACTTACTGATGCAAAACGGTTCTCACAAAGTGTTGGTTATCCTGTTTTGATAAGGCCAAGTTATGTGCTTAGCGGCGCAGCAATGAGTATTGTGTTAACTGAAGACGAACTTGAAATGTATCTTAAAAAAGCAACAGATTTAAACTCTGAACATCCTGTTGTGATAAGTAAGTTTATAACTGATGCACGAGAAATTGAAGTTGACGCAGTTGCAAATGAAGGCGAACTTTTTTGTTATGCAATTGCTGAGCATGTTGAAAATGCAGGCGTGCATTCCGGTGATGCAACGATTGTGCTCCCACCCCAGCGTACTTACTTGGAGACAATGCGAAAAGTAAAAATGATTACTCGTGAGATTGCACAGAGACTTGAGATTACCGGACCTTTTAATATTCAATTTATTGCAAAGGATAACGAAGTAAAAGTTATTGAGTGTAATCTTCGTGCATCAAGAAGTTTTCCGTTTGTTTCTAAAACTCTAAAAATAAATTTTATAGAAATTGCAACACGCTTAATGCTCGGAGAAAAAGTTCCAAGGATTGATAAATCATCTTTCGATCTTGATTACGTTGGTGTAAAAGCTTCTCAGTTTTCTTTTACACGATTAAAAGGATCCGATCCGGTTACAGGAGTCGAAATGTCATCAACTGGTGAAGTTGCTTGTTTGGGTGATGATTTTAATGAAGCTTTTCTAAAAAGTCTGCTTGCAATCGGACAAAGAGTGCCAACCAAAGGAGTTTTACTTTCTACCGGAACACCCAAAAACAAGGCGGAGCTAATTGATGAATTAAAAATCCTGCAAAAGATGGGATTGAAATTCTATGGAACAAAAGGCACATCAGAGTTCTATAAAGAAAATGGCGGACTTGATGTTGAAGTACTCTATCGCCCATTTGATAACCAGGAACCAAGTATATTAAGCTTTATGGCAAATGGAGATATTGACCTTGTAATAAACATTCCGAAAACTTCTGAAAAAGTTGAACTTGACAGCGATTACATAATACGAAGAAAAGCTGTTGATCTTAACATTGCACTTTTTACAAACGTACAGATTGCAAAAAGATTTGTTAAGGCACTAAAAAACTATAAGCCATCTGAGTTGAAAATGAAAAGCTGGGACGAATACGAATAAAAAATAAATTAGATTTATATTTTATTGTAGTAACTTGCAGTATGAAAATAAAATCTAAGTTACTACTCGCTGCAATTACAATTTGTTCAACACTGTTTATAGGATGGGGAAATGTTGGGCATAGAATTATAAACAAACAAACAATTCTTTCAGTTACACCTGAAATGAGTTTCTGGGGAAGCTGGTCTGATTCACTTGCGGCACACGGTTCAGATGCTGATAACCGAAGAAATATTGATCCAACAGAAGGACCAAAGCATTATATAGATATTGATAATTATCCGGAGTTTAATTTAAATGGTTTTATCACACCAAATTTTGATTCTTTGGTTTTATTGCACGGAAATACTTTTGTAATGGATCAAGGAATACTGCCCTGGGCAATTTTAAAAACATTCGATTCACTCCAAACAGCTTTTCAGAATAATCAATATAACAAAGCAATGCTGCTCGCTGCTGATCTTGGACACTATGTTGGTGATATGCATATGCCGCTCCACATCACAAAAAATTATAACGGGCAGTTAACTGGACAAACTGGTGTGCATAGTAGATATGAATCAACTATGATTGGAAATTACAGCACACAAATTATTTATTCCGGAGATAGTTTAGTTTATATAAATAATGTATCAGATTTTATTTTTAATATACTGTATGCTAATTATATCTATGTAGATTCTGTTTTAAGATGCGATAGTTTAGCAAAAGCATTCGCAGGTAATACTAATAGTACTGCTTATTATTCAAAACTATGGGAACTAAGTAAAGGTTTCACAATAAAATTGTTTAAAGATGCATCCTATAAATTGACTTGCCTTATTTATACAGCTTGGTTGAATGCAGGAAGTCCAGTCTCTGTGGAAGATGACAATTCAATTCAGATTGTATCTGGTTTTGAGTTAGCACAAAACTATCCTAATCCGTTTAATCCAAGTACGAGTATTCAGTATGCAATAAGCAACAGGCAATTTGTTTCATTAAAAGTTTACGATGTTATTGGAAATGAAGTTGCAACCTTGGTTAATGAAGAAAAACCCGCAGGAAGTTACGAACTACATTTTGATGCAAATGGATTATCAAGCGGAGTATATTTCTATACAATTAATGCAGGCAGTTTTATAGAAACAAAGAAAATGATTTTGCTGCGGTAGGTAATTTGAGGTTTAAGAATAATGTTAGTAGAAAAGTTATTACCGTCTTATATGTAGTATTAGTAAAAATATTTTGTAACAATAAACTATTGACAAGCCTCCATTAATCCCCTATTTTCAATTGTGAATTCCACTTTCATAAACTAAATATTAATAACATGTTTGAATCAGATAAGCAGAACATAACTTTATTGTTGGAAGATTGTGTCAATGGAAAAAAAGAAGCAATTAATGAATTACTTCCGCTTGTTTATAATGAATTAAAAAAAATCTCCTCTAAATACTTACACGAGGAATATCGTAATCACACATTACAAACCACTGAACTTGTTCACGAAGCTTATATTAAACTTATTGGCGGACAGGAAATTAACTGGCAGAATCGTGGCCACTTCTTTGGGATTGCAGCAAATTCGATGAGGCAGATTCTTGTTGACTATGCAAGGAAACATAATTCACAGAAAAGAGGGGAAGGTAAAACTCATCTTTCATTGGAAAATGCTGAGGATATTGCTTTTGAATCCGAAGAAGATATAATCGCACTCGATGATGCAATGAAAAAACTTGAAGCATTTGATCCAGATTTAAGCAAAGTTGTTGAATTAAGATTTTTCGGGGGATTGAATGTTGACGAAACTTCAAAAGTCCTGAATTGCTCTGCATCCACAGTTAAAAGAGACTGGAGTCTGGCGAAAGCCTGGCTTTTTAGAGAATTAGGAAAAGAATAAGTACATAATCCTTTCCCAACATCCCATAAAAATAACCTTTCAGTAATTTTCTTCTTTCAATCAAGACTTTTATCATTTGTCCAAACCACCTGCACTTTTTTCTAAATAATTGACCCCGTTTTTTTAATAATACGCATGTACTTGTAGAAGCAAAAAAAATTAAAATCATTTAACAAAAACGGAGGTTCTATGAAAAGGATTTTTTTCTTTTCAATATTTACTTTGGTACTAGTTTTTCAAACATTGCTTAATGCGCAAACCACCTACACTGCAGTTGTAAACGGCGGTAATTGGCAAAATGTGGGAACTTGGTCGCCGGCAGGTGTTCCAGGCCCTGGTGATTATGCAATAGTAGTGAGCAAACAGGTTATAATAACCGGCTCTGTTGAAATAGCAGGTTTTACTTTAGATTGGGGTACCTCTGGTGCTGGTTCTATTGAGTTTGAAGGCGGCGGAAATCCATCGCTTACGGTTACCGGCAATTCAACCTGGGGTGCCGGCGTATTTAAAGGTGGCAATGGAGTTCACGGTGGAAATGATGTAAACAACACACTTTTGTTTACCGAAACTTCAGTAGTTACAATGACGGATAACCCTGAGCACAATTTTCATACTTTGTATGAAGGAACCTATATGATAAATAGGGGGACTATTATTTTGCAAGGAAACGGTGGTGTTGGGGGAAGAGGAATGTCAACCCTGCATAATGAAGGACTTTTTGATATTCAAGGGGATGGTTACTTTGATGGGGAATCTTTTAGTGGCGCAACATTTATCAATACCGGAACTCTGCGTAAAAGTGGAGGAACTGGTATATCAACGTTTAACTTTTGGTGGATTTTTGAAAATCAGGGTGGTACAATTGAAGTACAATCCGGTACATTAGGATATTCCGGTGGCGGGAGTTTTAACGGGGGGACATATAATATAGCAGAAAGTGGAATTCTTACTCTGACCGGTAGCACATGGATATTTAGAGACTTTGACCGGTTCACCTGACGGAGTTTTCAGCCTTGATGGTGCATCAATCAGTACAGATAGTGCAAACGTAACATTTAATTTTCAAGGTGCCGGATTCCAATTTATTGATGGTTCAATCACAGGGGGTGGAACATTAATTATTCCTGAAGGTGCCCTTTTTGTGCTACCGGGAACCAATTATGCAGGATTTAGAGCTGGCACAACTTTGCTAAACCAAGGAACTGTAAAACAGGAAGGCACATTTGCATTCGGGATACAAGGAAACTCCATTGTTGAGAACCAATCACTTTGGGAAATTACTTCTGATGCAGATTTTAGTGGTGGTACTGGAAGCGGGGGTACATTTAAAAATACCGGAATTTTTCGTAAAAGTGGAGGAGTTGATATTACCTCAATAAATAGCTGGTGGGATTTCCAAAATCTGGGAGGTACTATTGATGTTCAGTCAGGTACATTAAATTTTTCAGGAAGTGGAAGCCTTAATGGAGGAACTTACAATGTAGCTGAAAATGCTACACTTACTTTTACAGGAGGAACCTGGTTAGTTAGCGGCATCTTAAGTGGAACACCTATTGGGACATTAAGCCAAGAAAGTGCGACAATTACAACAGAAAACTCAACAGCAACATTTAATTTCCAGGGAACAGGATTCCAATTTATTGATGGAACTATCCTCGGTGGTGGAACTTTAATTATTCCTGAAGGGGCTCTTTTTGTTTTACCGGGAACCAATTATACAGGATTAAGAGCTGGAACAACCTTGCTAAATCAAGGCACAGTAAAACAGGCAGGCACATATGCATTCGGAATACAAGGAAATTCCTTTGTTGAAAACCAATCACTGTGGGAAATTACTTCTGATGCCGATTTTAGCGGAGGAACAGGTAGCGGGGGTACTTTTACAAATACCGGAATATTCCGCAAAAGTGCAGGAAATGATATTACTCAAATGAATGGATGGTGGAAATTCTTCAATCAAAATGGCGGAGTTATTGATGCTGCTTCAGGAGAGTTAGAGTTCACAATGACAAATACCAACTTTTCAAATGAACCTGGCGCGATCATTAAAGGCGTAGGCATTATTAAAGTGCCATCAAATTTTACTAACAACGGAATTACTGCCCCTGGTAATTCTGCTGGTACGCTTTCATATATCGGCAACTTTCTTCCTTCTACTACGGCTGTGCTGGATGTTCAGCTTGGGGGTGTAACTGAAACTGATTATGATAAATTAAATGTAACAGGCAGTGCAAAATTAAACGGTACTTTAAAAATATCTTTAATAAATGGATTTATACCTGCGGCGGGAGACAGTTTTGTAGTGATTACTACAACAAGCGCAATTACCGATAGTTTTGTAACTCTTGATGCTCAATCCGGTTTATATCTGACGATAAAAAAGAACTCAAACAATGTTACAATTTATGTTGATAGTGTTGGGATTATATCTTCACTTGAAAATGATACAGATGTGAGAACAATTACGAGTTATGAGTTATCACAAAATTTTCCAAATCCGTTTAATCCTTCAACCACAATCCAATTTGCTTTACCGCAAGCCGCGTTTGTAACACTTGAAGTTTTTAATGTTGTTGGAGAGCGTGTTGATGTGCTTGTGTCTCAGGAATTAAATTCAGGTAAATATAATTATGAATGGAATGGCTTGACCCTTACGAGTGGCGTTTATTTCTACAGGCTTCAAGCAGGAAATTTTGTTGAGACAAAAAAAATGATTTTACTCAAGTAACTAAACATATTTTGTTCCAAAGACTCTAAACTTATATTCTATTTTGTTTATCAAGTTTAGAGTCTTGTTTGTAAACAGTCTTAAATATAAAAGAAGATAAAAAATTACGAAACTCATCATTAAAGGAGATACTTATGAAGCTCTTTTCAAATTTTGTTTGTCAACTTATTGTAATCAGCATGTTTCTTCTATCTACAGCTTATTCACAGTGGATTCAACAAGGAAGCAAGCTTTTTCCAGGTAACAGTATAGGATCTACTATTTACAACGGATACTCGGTCGCGCTATCATCTGATGGGAACACTGCAATTGTGGGTGGAATTGGGGACGATGCAAATGCCGGAGCTGCGTGGATCTATACTCGAAGTGGTGGCGGTATATGGACCGTAGAAGCAAAACTAGTTGGCTTTGGCGCCATTGGAAAAGCAAGCCAGGGTTTTTCTGTTGCTCTTTCCGCCGATGGTAATACTGCGATTGTGGGTGGAATTGGTGACAATACAAATGCCGGAGCAGTATGGATATTTAAACGAACTGGTAGTTCGTGGGCTCAACAAGGACTTAAACTTGTAGGAACAGGTGCTGTGGGAAATGCACAACAAGGTGTTGCTGTATCTCTTTCTGCAGACGGCAATACAGCTATAGTTGGAGGAAATCGTGACAATAATTTTGCGGGTGCTGTATGGGTCTTTACTCAAAGTAACAACGGTGTTTGGTCTCAACAAGGAAGTAAACTTGTCGTCACAAATGCGATAGGAAACTCGAGGTTTGGAATTTCTGTCGACCTTTCATCAGACGGAAATACAGCTATTATTGGCGGACATACTGACAACGCTAATGCCGGTGCAACATGGATATTTACTCGAAGTGGTAACACTTGGACAGCTCAAACGAAACTCAGTGGTGCAGGTGCTATTGGAAATGCCCGATTCGGTCGATCTGTTTCAATTTCATCCGATGGAAATACTGCTATCGTTGGTGGATATGAAGACGATGCCGCACAGGGTGCAGTTTGGGTTTACACACGCAGCGGAAGTACCTGGACTCAGCAAGGAAACAAGCTTGTTGGCACTGGTGCCACCGGGAATGCAAGCCAAGGGTTTTCTATTTCTCTTTCTGCTGATGGAAATACAGCAGTTGTTGGCGGGATAGATGATAATGCGTTTGCTGGTGCCGCATGGGTTTTCACGCGGAGTGGTGGTGTTTGGTCTCAGTTAGGGAACAAACTATTTGGTTCGGATGCAGTCGGAATTGCAAACCAGGGCGGCGCTGTTGCAATATCACCCGATGGTAATACGATAATTGTTGGAGGAATTGCGGACAATACAAACAAAGGCGCCGCATGGGTTTTCGTTCCCGGTACAACTTCAGTCCAACAAACTTCTAACGATACTCCAAGTAATTTTTTGTTAGAACAAAATTATCCCAACCCATTTAATCCGAGTACTAATATTCAATTTGAATTACCGCAATCAGGTTATGTAACATTAGAAATTTTTAGTGTTACGGGCGAACGAGTTGATGTTTTAATTTCTGAAGAACTGAATGACGGTAAATACAATTACGAATGGAATGGTTCCAACTTAACAAGTGGAATTTATTTTTATCGAATAAATGCTGGAAGTTATGTTGAAACAAGAAAGATGGTACTTCTAAAATAATTTTAATTTCCTTTTAATAAAGACTCTAAATTTCTTTTTATCTATCGATTAAAAAGTTTAGAGTCTGGTTTATTGTAAAATTTATTAACTCGTGGTTGAAGAAAATATTTTTACTCAAGGCTTTACAGTAAGAATTAAAATCACTAATCTTGTTTTGAGTATAACTATTTGTATCTAAAAATATCTAATCATAAAAAACCAATTTAAGTATCTGAGTGCATTATGGATAAGAATATCTGGACTGATATAAAATCAATCTTTTTTAAGGCTCTTGAGTTAGATGGCAAGGATAGAGAGATTTATTTAAATGAGGTTTGTAAAACTCCTGAAATCAAAAAGAAATTCTTACTTTAATATTTGCACACGATAAATCTGAAAACTTTCTTGAAGATTCGATAATTGCTTACGAACCTATCACTGATAATTCAAATCTATTTATAGGCAAAACATTTGGAAAGTATAAGGTTGATAAATTAATTGCACGTGGTGGTATGGGCCTGGTTTATCTTGGCTTGCGTGATGATGAAGTAAAACAAAAAGCTGCTGTTAAGATTATCAACCCTGGTGTGTCCAGTGGCATTGTTATTAAGAGATTTCAAAATGAAAGACAAACACTAGCTAATCTTAATCATCCTAATATTTCCCGATTGCTTGATGGCGGTATTACTGATGATGGAATTCAGTTTTTAGTGATGGAATACATTGAGGGAATTCCGATAGATGAATATTGTGATGCGAAAAAACTTGGCATAAAAGACAGGTTGAATCTTTTTCTTAAAGTTGCAGCAGTTGTTCAATATGCACATAAGAATCTTGTTATACATAAAGATTTGAAACCAAACAATATTTTGATTACACAAGATGGCGAACCAAAGCTTCTTGATTTTGGAATTGCAAAAATTCTTTCTCCCGAAAATAACCCACTTGAGACTGTTACTCAAAGAGGTATATGGAACTTAACTCCGGAATTTGCAAGTCCCGAACAAATCAATGGCGAACCAATAACTACATCAAGCGATGTATATTCGCTTGGAATAATTTTGTATAAGCTATTAACAGGACATAGTCCTTACAAAATAAAAAGTGTATTTCATTCAGATATAAGCAAAATCATTACGCAATCAGAACCAACAAAACCAAGTGAAATAATATTCAAAACAATTGTAAATGAATCCGAAGAAAACAATTCTGAAATCAATCCTGAAACCATCTGCAGGACAAGAGAAGGCAGCATTGATAAACTTCATAAAAAATTAGTTGGAGACTTAGACAATATTATTTCAATGGCGATAAGAAAGGAACCTGAAAGAAGATATTCCTCCGTTGATAATTTTGCCGACGATATTAAAAGGTATTTAAACGATAGACCTGTAAACGCACATAGTGATTCTCTTATCTATAGAAGTAAAAAATTTATTAAAAGAAATAAAACCGCTGTTATACCTGCTGCAATAATTTTTTACTAATAAATCTGGGACTGGCAGGCGTGTTGTGGCAAGGGCATATAGCCGGTATTGAAAGAGATATAGCTAAGCTGGAAGCGGATAAATCGAATAGAATAAAATCATTTTTACTTGAAATGATTTCGTCTCCTGACCCATTAAAAGATGGTAGCGAAGTAAAAGTAATTGATGTTATTCAAAAAGCATCCGCCAAGCTAAAATCTGAGTTAATAAATCATCCGCAAATTGAAGCTGAGATAAGGACAATACTTGGAAACACATATCAAAACCTTGGTATATATGATTCAGCAGAAACTGAATTAACAAAAGCTTTAGGTTTAAACAAAAAAATATATGGTGATCAAAGTAAAGAAACTGCAATGAGTTTAAAGAGTATTGGATTGATCTATCATTACGAAGGTGATTATGAAAAAGCAGAAGAATACTACAAAAAATCTCTCGCGATTTTGAAGTCAATCGAAACTAAGCCTTCTTTTGAAACAGCGTTAGTGTTAGATACATATGGCACTTTAATGACTGATCAGGGAGAATATGAAAAAGCGGAAAAAATAACAGAAGAAGCCCTTCAGATTGCTGAATCAGCTAAAGGTCCTGATGATCCTGATGTTGCCCAAATAAAAAATAATCTTGCAACCTCATACAATTACCTCGAAAAATTGGATAAAGCAGATTCGCTATATAAAGAAAGTCTTAGAGTCTTTAGAAAAGTTTATGGGAATTTTCATATAAGAGTATCAAGCAGCCTGAACAATTTAGCTTTTATATATATCTTTAAGAAAGAACATAAGCAGGCGCTTCCATTGCTTGAAGAAGCATTGAAAATAAAAATAGTTGTGCTTGGTATAGATCATCCTGATTTAATAAATGCTTACTCAAACGTTGGCAGCACATATTTTAATATTGACGATTATAATAATGCTGAAAAATATATGAAAGCCTCTATTGATGTAGGACTTAAAAACTATTCTGAGGACAACATTAATTTAAGCCGCCCTTATAGTTGGTACGGAAAAACTTTAGTGGCTAATAAAAAATTTGAAAAAGGAATTTATTATTCAAAGAAAGCATATTTGATTCGTAAAAAAGCTTTTGGAGAGAAGAATAATCTAACATTAATTACTCAATCACAGTACGGACAAAACTTGCTGGACACAGGTAATTTTAAAGAGGCTGAAAAACAGTTACTCGAAAGTTATAAAGGATTGAATGAAATTTTTGGAAATAAAAAAGAAGCTACCCAGAAAACTTTAGGGGCAATTGTTGAATTGTACAAAGATTTAAAAAAAGAGAATAAGGTTAAATACTATTCAAATTTAATTATTAAGGAGAAAAATTGATTATTGATTGACAAGATAATCGATTTGGTTCAATGATTTTAATTAAATAACTATTGACAAGCCTCAATTATTCTGCTATTTTCATCTCCAAATTGCGCTAATCTTATAACTATCTTCTAATTTCATGCTTGAACTTACTCAGCAGAACGTGACATTATTACTACAGGATTGCATCAAAGGTAAAAAGGGTGCAGTTGATGAATTACTGCCTCACGTTTACAGCGAATTAAGAAGAATTTCATCCAAGTATCTGCACGACGAATATCGCAAACACACCCTTCAAACTACCGAACTTGTTCATGAGGCTTACATAAAATTGGTTGGAGATCAGAATATTTCCTGGCAGAATAGAGCGCATTTTTTTGGAATAGCCGCACAATCAATGAGACAAATTCTTGTTGATCATGCTCGAAAAAGAAAATCATCAAAACGTGGTGATGGCAAAGCAAATATTTCACTTGATGATGTTCTAGAAACTTCCGATAAATCCGATGAACAAATTCTTGCCCTTGATGAAGCTTTAAAAAAATTAGAATTAAAGGATCAACGTTCTAGTAAGCTTGTTGAGTTAAGATATTTTTCTGGCCTAACAATCGAGGAAACAGCAGAAGCACTCCATATATCCCCTGCGACAGCAAAGCGAGACTGGAATTTTGCAAAAGCATGGTTGTACAGAGAAATTACCAGCATTTAACAATCAAAGGTTTTTATTTTGGATCAGGATAAGTTTTTAAAAGCTAAGCAACTTTTTGAAGATGCAATAAATCTTAACTCATCTCTGCGAAAAGTATTTCTTGACGAAAAATGTGGTGGTGATCTAGAATTAAAGAAAGAAGTTTATTCATTATTACACTCCCTTGAAAACACAGTTGATTTTTTAGAAAAACCAATAACAATTTCACAAAATAGTAATGAATTTTTTTCCGATCCTTATATCGGAAAACAAATCGGCTGCTATATAATTGATGGCGAAGCAGGTGTTGGGGGAATGGGAATTGTTTACACGGGGAAAAGAAATGATCAAGAATTTGAACAAAAAGTTGCTATTAAAATATTAAAACACGGTATCTCTTCAGAATATCTATTAAAAAGATTCCAGATTGAAAGACAAACACTTGCAAACCTTCAGCATCAGAACATTGCAAGACTTTTAGATGGCGGCAGAACAAATGAAGGTCTTCCCTATCTTGTTATGGAGTTTGTTGACGGAATTCCCATTACTGAATGTTGCAATCAAAAAAAATATCATATAGAAGAAAAGCTAAAATTATTTCGAGAAGTATGTAATGCCGTTCAATATGCTCATCAGAATCTTGTGATTCATCGTGATCTTAAACCTGGAAATATTTTAGTTACTAAAGATGGTGTTCCAAAACTCTTGGATTTTGGTATTGCAAAACTTATTGATGATGAGTTAGAAGAAAATAACGAAGCATTAACTCGGACTGGAGTTTGGCATCTTACTCCGGAGTATGCTAGTCCTGAACAAATTAAGGGAGAAAAAATCACAACGGCTAGTGATATTTATTCACTTGGGGTTTTGCTTTACCAAATCTTAACCGGTAAGCAACCTTATAAAATATCAACAAATTCTCCCGCGGCTATAAGCAAAATTATTACTGAAGAAAAAGTTCAGCTTCCGAGTGAAAGTGTAAAACAAATCCATTTAGTAAATACAGAAAACAAAAAAAATAATCCTGAAAAATTTTCACATTTGTTAAAAGGAGATTTGGATAACATTGTATTTAAAGCAATGCATAAAGATCCTTCAAGAAGATATGTTTCGGTTGAACAGTTCTCTGAAGATATTAAAAAACATCTTGTGGGCTTACCAGTTATCGCGCAAAAAGATACTGCCAGATATAGACTATCAAAGTTCATTCAAAGACATAAAGTTGGATTTGTTTCTTCGGTTGGATTTGTTGTTTTTTTGATTGCAAGTTTTATTGCAATTATCTGGCAGGCAAATATAGCTGCACACGAAAGGGATAATGCAAAATCTGAAACAAAAAAAGTTGAAGCTGTAAATATGTTTTTGCAGGATATGCTCTCTTCAGTAGACCCAACAGAAATTGGTAAGGATGTAAAAGTTTATGATGTTTTAAAAAAGGCTTCCGACGATGTTGGAAATAATTTTGTCGGTCATCCAGGAATTGAAGCAGCAGTTAGAAAAACGATAGGAAAAACCTTAGTCGGTCTGGGTGAATATAATGAGGCAAAGTCTCATCTGCTAAAATCTTTGGAACTGAATAATAACGCTTATAGAAAAGAAAGCTTTCAAAGCGCTGAAAGTTTACATGAGCTTGCTCTGCTTTATGATTGGGATGGCGATTTTAATTTATCGGATTCATTGTATAGAACTAGCATTTCACTCTTTAGAAAAAACAAAAACTCACCACCTCGTTCTTTTGCAAGTGTACTAAATGATTATGCAACTTTAAAACAGGAACAAGATAAATTTCCAGAATCTATAGATCTGCTTAATGAAGCATATAAAATATATTTGAATAATTTTGGTGAGAAGGATAGAGATGTTGCTAGTGTTTTTAATAATTTAGGCATCTCTTATGAGTCATTAAATAAACTTGATAAAGCAGAAAATTATTATAGAAGATCACTTGAGCTATACTTGGAGCTTTATGGTCAAAATCGCCCTGAAATAGCAACACTATATAACAACTTAGCATACGTTTACATTAGTAAAGATAATTTGATCAAAGCTGAAGAGTACTTTAAAAAATCACTTGAATTAAAAATTAAGACTTTAGGCAAAAAACACTCGCTTGTGGGTTTAGCGTACACAAACCTTGGGGCACTTCAGTATACAATGAAAAATTACAAGGCATCAGAATCAAATTTACTTTCAGCATTCGAGAATTTTAAAACCTCGCTGAACAAAAACCATGTTTGGTTAGGTTTGGCTGATTTTTGGTACAGCAAAATACTTATTGAACAATCTAGATACGAAGACGCTGAAATTTATTTAAGAAAATCACTTACCATCTATAATAGTAATTATTCGCAAGATCATCCTAATCTTATTTCAACTTATTCAGAGTTAGGAATCGTAAAGTTTTATCAAAAGAAATACAACGAAGCAGAAAAATTACTTGTCGATGGATATGAAAAGATAAAAAAAATAAAAGGTGAGAAAAATTTTAACACTATTAGAGTACTTGATTATCTTGTTAAATTTTACGAAAAAACAAACAATCCATCAAAATTAGCTTACTATAAAGCTATTCTAAGTACTACTTCAAAGTAGAAAACAAAATACCTTAAATAAAGTGAGCCAATTCTCAAGTCTTTTGCGCATGTAGTCCCAAATCCTATTTCTATTTTTACTAACCAGGAGAAGTGTATGAGAAGGTCTATATTGTTTTTTGCTGTAATCATCTTTCAATTCTTAACAAGTTTGGTTTTTGCTCAAGTATCACAACAGTGGGTCGAAAGATTTACCTCTGACAGCACTCTTGATGAGTCTGTAAATGATATGTTCGTTGATGAGCAAGGAAACTTTTATGTTACGGGCTCACAAAAAGGCCCATCCCAATCTCAGCTTGAAGCCGTAACAGTTAAATACAATTCTAATGGTGTTCAACAATGGATTCAAAACTATCATGCACCATTGAATAATGGCGCATTCGGGAGAGCAATTCATGTTGATGATGTTGGAAACGTTTATGTTACAGGTGAAAATGCAATAGTATCCGGTGGTGCTAATGAGGCACTTATTATTAAATACAATTCCGTTGGAACACAGCTGTGGTCCTACAGATTCCAATATATACAAGGTCTATATTGTGGTGGATACGATATAGTCACGGATGCTGATGGAAATATTTATGTGACAGGAGAATACTATACAGGCGTTAACTTTCTAAATAATATATTTCTTGCAAAGTTTGATCTTAACGGAAACATAGTCAATCAAATCTTTTATAATTCTGGTAGTGAGGGTGGAAGAAAAATTGCTTTAGATGGTACCGGTAAAATTATTGTTGGTGGATATGTAAATGATAATGACTCGCTTTCTTTTATAGCTTTAAAATATGAACAAAATCTTGACTTTGTGTGGGCATCAAGATGGGGATTGAATGTTGGGAACCAAAACGTTATCGATATGACCATTGATAATAATAATAATATTATTCTAGCAGGAACATCAAACCTTGATTATGAAATAGTAAAGATAGACCCCTCAGGCATTGTGCAATGGAGTAAACTTTACAACTCACCTGCAGGTTGGGATTATTGCAAAGGAGTTGTAAATGATGATATCGGAAATATTTATGTTACAGGTGAAACAGGTACTTTAGGATTTCCACTTTCTTATAAAATTACAACAATAAAATACAGTCCAGATGGAAATGAAATTTGGGTAAACAAATTTGACAGTGATACTACTTATACCGATGGATACGCTGGTTACAATATTGCAATTGATAATTTTGCAAATGTCTATGTTATTGGGCAGAAATACAGCAGTTCAGACATTACAACAATAAAGTATAATTCTGAGGGCAGCTTTCAATGGGCTATTAATTATAACGGACCAAGCAATAGTCTGGATATTCCAGTAGCTATTGGAGTGGATCTAAATGGTAATGTCTATTCAACAGGTAAAAGCTTGGATTTTACTACCGGATATGATATTGTAATAATTAAGTATGTTCAGTCTCCAACTTCAGTCGATAGAGAAAGTAATATTCCGAATTCGTTCTCTTTAGAACAGAATTATCCAAATCCATTTAACCCAAGCACCAGTATTCAGTATGCAATAAGCAGTAAGCAATTTGTAACGCTTAAGGTTTTTGATGTTTTAGGTAAAGAAATTGCAACACTTGTTAATGAAGAAAAAAGTGCAGGAAGTTATGAAGTTAATTTTAATGCCTCACAATTCTCATCAGGAGTTTATTTCTATGAGCTGCAGACAGGTTCTTTCGTTGAAACGAGAAAGATGATTTTGCTAAAATAATGAGAAGAATTTTAGAGATGACACCTTGAAAAAGATGTCATCTCTAAAAACACATTTATTTTTGATAATACTGTAATGCTTCTGGTAAATGTTTTTTAATATCTGCAATTCTTGTTTCATCAGAGGGATGAGTACTTAACCATTCCGGTGGTTTTCCTCCGCCTTGTGCAGCCATTCTTGTCCAAAAATCTACTGCGGCATTTGGATTATATCCTGCCATAGCCATAAAGATTAATCCTAAATGATCAGCTTCACTTTCGTGTGTTCTACTGAATGGAAGCATAACACCGACAGTAGTTCCAACTCCATAAGCTGTCATAAAAATATTTTGTGTCGTTTCAGGTTCGTTTTTTAAAGCAACAGAAAGGGCTACTCCGCCAAGCTGCTGTAATAAACCCTGGCTCATTCTTTCGCCGCCGTGCTGTGCTATTGCATGTGCAATTTCGTGTCCCATCACCACTGCCAATCCTGTTTCATCTTTGGTTATAGGAAGAATTCCTGTGTAAACAACAACTTTGCCGCCGGGCATACACCAAGCGTTTACTTCAGGGCTTTCAACCACATTAAATTCCCACTGATATCCTTCAAGTTCTTTAGATAAATTTTTTTGTGCAAAATAAGTTTCAACAGCCTTTTGTATTTTTAACCCGACACGTTTTACCATATCAATATCTGTTTTGTTTGAACTAAGTGTGTTGGTTTTTAGAAACTCACTATATTGTGCAAAACTCATTGAGTTAATTTCGCTTGCAGAAATAAGGTTTAATTGCGATCTGCCTGTAATTGGAACGGTAGCACAATAATAAACTGTAAATGCCAGCAAAATAATCGGAACAAATACTTTAAGTAACTTCATTTATACCTCTTGGTTGATTATCAATTTTGTAGTGGTTAAATATATAAAATATTTATTGTAAAAGATGACATCTTTAAGAAAGATGTCATCTTTAGAAATGATAATTAGACAGCAATTGGAGTATCAAGTTCTCTAAGTGCAGAATAAAGTTCCTTGTCTGTTAACTCGTGATCCTGCAACTCGCCATTAAAGTAAGCCTGATAAGCACTCATATCAAAATAACCATGCCCGCAAAGATTAAATAATATTGTTTTTTGTTTTCCTTCGACCTTTGCTTTTTGTGCTTCGCGAATTACTTGCGCAATTCCGTGAGTTGCTTCGGGAGCAGGAATAATTCCTTCTGTTTGTGCAAACTTTACTCCAGCTTCAAAACATTCAAGCTGAGCAATTGCTGATGCTTCAATTAATTTATCTTTTAGTAATTGACTGATAATTGCACCAGCACCGTGATAACGCAGTCCACCAGCATGAATAGGCTCCGGAACGAATGTATGACCAAGCGTGTACATTGGAATCAGCGGAGTTAATCCAACTGTATCACCAAAATCATATCTGAATTCTCCCTTAGTAAGTTTTGGACATGATGCAGGCTCAACAGCAATGCAGCGAACATTTTTTCCTTCCTGAAAATTGTAGCGAAGAAATGGAAATGCGATTCCCGCAAAGTTTGAGCCGCCGCCAAATGGAGCAACCACAATATCAGGAAAATCACCAGTCATTTCTAATTGCTTTATAGCTTCCTGTCCAATTACTGTCTGATGCAGAAGAACGTGATTAAGCACGCTTCCAAGAGCGTAATTTATGCCTTCTGTTGTGGCCGCTCTTTCAACAGCTTCTGAAATTGCAATACCTAAACTGCCGGGAGAATTTGGATCCTGCTCTAAAATTGTTCTGCCGGAATTTGTATTTCTGCTTGGTGATGCAATAACAGTTGCACCCCATGTGTTCATCATAACTTTTCTGTAAGGTTTTTGATCATAACTGATCTTCACCATATATACTTCACAGCTTAAACCGAATTTATGACAAGCAAAGCTTAACGCACTTCCCCATTGTCCCGCGCCTGTTTCAGTTGTTAATCCTTTTGCGCCTTCCATCTTGTTATAAAATGCTTGTGCAATTGCTGTATTAGGTTTATGTGAGCCTGCAGGACTTACACCTTCATACTTATAATAAATTTTTGCCGGAGTATCGAGTAACTTTTCTAATTCGAAAGCGCGGTAAAGCGGAGTTGGGCGATATAGTTTATAAATATTCCTTACTTCATCGGGAATTTCAATATATCTTTCTTTTGAAACTTCCTGTTTAATTAATTCCATTGGAAACAATGCTGCTAAATCTTCCGGTCCAATTGGCTGCTTTGTTCCGGGATGCAAAGGCGGAAGCATCGGATTCGGCATATCTGCCTGAATGTTATAATAGTTTTGCGGCATTTCAGATTCATTTAACAGAATTTTTTTTGATGCACTCATAGAGCACTCCTTTAATTGATTTAATAAATAAATGGATAATTAATTTGTAATTAACTAAAGTTTAAAAAGATTGTACGGATTTTTAGAATATGTAAATGTTTAGAGGCGCCAACGCCATGTTTGGCTAGCTGAAGAAAAAGAGAAGTTATATGTAAGTTTTTTGTTCAAGATTTTTAATTTGAATTTCAAGTTCAAGATAATTTGCTAACCAGGAATTGTCAAGAGAATCTTAATTATATTTGCACATAATCTTTAAGAATTTTAAAAGTAAGAGGAATAAATGCAAATAGGAATTGTTGGACTGCCGTTTACAGGAAAATCAACTCTTTTTCAAACAATAACAAAAACTTTACTCGATCCAAACGAATTAACTAAATCTGAAGCACATCAGGCTATGATAAAAGTGCCGGATGCAAGATTGGATAAGTTAACCGAAATGTTCGTTCCAAAGAAAAAAGTAAATGCTACGATTGAAGTTGTTGATGTTGTAGGATTGCAAAAAGGTGATTCAGGTTCAACACAGTTTACAGGAAATTTTTTAGGAAAAGTAAAAACAAATGATGCGCTTGTTCAGGTTGTAAGATTATTTGAGAATGAAACCGTTCCTCATCCCGATGGATCAATAAATATGATGCGTGATATTAATTCATTTGAGACAGAATTTATTTTATCTGATATGGCAATACTTGAAAAAAGATTAGAGACGATTAAAAAACAAATCTTAAAAACTCAGGATGATAATCTTAAACGGGAATTGCCAGTACTTGAAAAGTGTTACGAAATTCTTCAGACCGAAAAACCCTTGCGTGATGCAGAACTTACAAAAGATGAACTGCACATTTTAAAAACATATCAACTTCTTTCTGTTAAGCCAATGCTTATAGCTTTAAACTTTGATGAATCACAAATAAATGACACTGAGAAGTATTTAGAAGAACTTGTTAAACATAAACTTGGGCATAACACAAAAGCGTTATCATTCTTTGGTCAGATAGAAAAAGAAATGGCTGATCTTCCTGAAGAAGATGCAAGCGTATTTATGAGTGACTATGGGATTACTGAATCCGCTTTGGATAAGTTGATTAGAGAGGCTTATGACTTACTTGGACTTCAATCATTTCTAACTGCTGGTGAAGATGAATGCCGTGCCTGGACAATTAAAAAAGGAATGACTGCACAGGAAGCTGCGGGAGAAATCCATACAGACTTTTTCCAAAAAGTTCATCCGTGCAGAAGTTGTGCATTACGATGATTTTATTGAAACAGGTTCATTTGCAAAAGCTAAAGAACTTGGCAAATGGCGACTTGAAGGAAAAGAATACATCGTTAAAGATGGTGATATAATTTCTGTAAGGCATAGTTAGGCTTTCAACAAAGTGAAGAATATACCTATCAGAAATATTAATGTAATTCCAGATAGTATAAATTTATCAGAGAAATTTAGAATTAGAACTGTACAAGAAGTACAAACTGAACAGAAACTAATACAAGATACCCACAGACACGATTATTATTTTATTTTAGCACTAATCAAAGGTAAGGGAAAACATACAATAGATTTTATAAAATATGAGGTAACCGACTATTCTATTTTTTTTATGCGGCCAGGTCAAGTGCATCAGCTTTCCTTAGAAAAAGGATGTACAGGGTTCTTAATGCAATTCAGTAAGGATTTCTATCGACCTGGAAACAAAACTGATCAACAGTTATTACGTAGTGCAAGTAATAAAAATTTTTGTAAGCTAGATTTAAAGAAATCTAAGAATCTTTTTAATGTCTTAAGCTACATTTATAAAGAATATATTGAGAAAGAAAAAATGTATTTTGATATTATAAAAGCTAATCTCAGTATTTTCTTTGTCGAGCTTACAAGATATCGAGAAAACCAAATCAAGCCGGAAAATAAAAACACAATGTTTACACATGAGCGGCTGGATGAATTTTTAGAACTGTTGGAGAATAATATTTCTAAGAATAAGCAGGTATCAGAATATGCCAACATGCTAAATCTTTCTACATTTCAGCTTAACTCAATGACAAAATCAAATCTGGGCAAAACTTGTTCAACACTGATTGACCAACAAATTATTTTAGAGGCCAAAAGATATTTGCTTGCAACAACAGAACAGGTTAAAGAAATCGCATATAATCTGGGCTACGAAGATGTTTCTTATTTTATACGATTTTTCAAAAAACACACCGGACAAACGCCAGAGGTCTATAGAACCAATTTTACATAAATCCTATTAAACTACATTCCTGTCCTATCATACTGATTATGCTCAATAATAAATTTGAAATAGAAATTAAATTAATTAAGGAAGCTAAAAAGTATGAAATCAAAACTAAAAATGATAGCCTCACTAAAAATATGGGTTGTAATATATCCTGCTCTCACTTTGTTTCTCTATGTATTTAAGGAACCATTATCAATTATGCCTATTTATTTAAGGACACTACTGGTGACTCTTTCTCTGGTTCCCTTAATAGTTTTCGTTGGGGTTCCTTTTGTTGATTCAGTCATACGTTTATTTACCAGAACACTTAACAAATAGATGGATGAAATATGTATAACGTATTAAAAATTGTACTAATTGGCATAGGAGCTACGCTTACAGTTGATATCTGGATTTATGTTTTAGGTCTATTTAATATTAAAAGCTTGGATTATCGTTTTGTTGGGCGTTGGATAGGCAATTTTCCAAAGGGTAAGTTTTTTCATCAAAACATAATAGCAACTGAACCTGTTAAGGGAGAATTAGTTATTGGGTGGATTGCACATTATGTTATAGGTATCAATTTTGCATTTTTTCTTTTTCTATTTTGTGGTAAAGAATGGATTCAAAATCCCCAAATTTATTCTGCAGTTTTTTGGGGAATACTTACCGTAGTAGCCCCACTATTTATTATGCAGCCAGCCTTTGGTTTTGGAATTGCATCATCAAATCTATCCAAACCGAACATTAGAAGAATAAAAAGTTTATTGACCCATCTTATTTATGGGATCGGGTTGTATATCGCGGCATTTCTAGTTAAACAGTTCTAAAAAAGTATCTGAAAAAATTATTAAAAAAGGAGCATTATGAAATCATTAGTTCATTCCGAATATCAGGGAGCAAAAACTTCTACCAAAATCTACTTGCTTATATTTTTTATCTTCAGTTTAATTATGATTGGATGTTCATCAGCTCCAACATTTATTAAATCTGATTATGATCAAAAACATATCAAGTCAATTGCGATAATGCCAGTGATTGATAAAAGAAATGTAGTAGAAGATTCAGTTCAATCTCAAAAAAGTTTATCAAATATTGAAGGATTAATATCAAGAAAAATTATGGATAAAAACTATGATGTTTTGCCAGTTGATTCAGTAATAAATATTATAAGTAAAAACAGGGTTGAAAATATGTCGCCAGATAACTTGTGTTCAATTCTAAACGTAGACGGGATACTATTTAGTGAGCTATACAATTATTCAGATGTATTTTTTATAAATCATTCTATAAATATGAATTTTAAGATTTATGATGCAAAAGGTGACAGTTTATGGATAAACAACCTGGATGATGTTGACAGACCATTTCTATCTGCAATTGGAGCATCGTTGGGCTGGGCAATCGGTGTAGCTGTTCATAACAAAGTATCTGCAAAAAATAAAGTACCGACAATCCTTGCTGGTGTTGCTGCTGCAGAACTAGTATATATAGTTGTAGATGGAGTTAGTGATGAAACATCTCAGAGCATTGATAAAGTATTTAAATCTTTACCAGATGCAAAAGGTTCTATAAAATGAAATTCTTGATCACTTACAAACAATAGAATATACTAGGCGACTATTAATTTATTTCATGAAATTAGCAAAGGAGAAAGTACAATGACCACTTATGAACAAATTGCAACCTCCCCTAGAAAAATTGCTTTGACTGCTGGGATTTTCTATTTACTCACTTTTGTTTCAATCCCAACTTTATCACTTTATAGTTCGATACACGATCCTGACTACATTCTTAGTCCAGGACCCGATACAAATGTTTTCATCGGCGTAATTCTGGAACTAATAGTGGCATTAGCAGGAATTGCTACTGCTGTTGTGCTTTACCCGTTGCTCAAGAAGCAAAACGGAAGTGCTGCATTAGGCCTCGTCGGTTCAAGAATTTTGGAAGCCGGAACAATCTTCGCCGGTGCTGCGTTCCTCCTATCAGCAGTTACCTTAAGACAATCTGGAGTCGGTGCAGATGGTTTGGTTACTGGGCGTACTCTGGTTTACTTGTACGACCGAATATTTCTGGTTGGGCAAAGTTTTATACCAGCAGTGAATGATGCCTTATTGGGTTATCTGTTGTACAAATCGCGCTTAGTACCTGGCACTTTATCACTAATTGGGTTGGTAGGAGCGCCACTACTTATTACTGGCGATATAGCAGTGCTGTTCGGTTTCATAGGGCAACATGACCCTTTGACAGGACTTTTCGCAGTAGCTGTTGCACTATTCGAATTTGCACTGGGCATCTGGTTAGTTGTTAAAGGATTCGATAAAACATCCCCTTTAATATTGGCTGCTGAAACAAATCATTGAACGGTTTGAAAAAATGAGTTTTAAGATACTTTTATATCTTTATTACCAGGAAAAAATCCAATGAAAACATTTTTTTGTTTTTTTATGATATTACTATTTTCTTTCTATGCCAAAGCACAGGAAAACAACCCTTTTACAGTTGGATTTCAAACAAGCTCACCTTCGAAAATATTAGGTGAACAGCGCACAGTTTGGATTCATATTCCAAACAGCAATGAAGGAAATAAAAATACCGATAAAGAACGTTACCCGGTAATTTACTTATTAGACGGAGATGCAAATTTTAATACTATTGTAAGTATGACCGAATTCATGAGTAGCGCAGGTCTTTGTCCGCCAATGATTGTTGTCGGGATATTACATCCTGACCGAATGACAGATCTAACATTTGGTACAGACGAGGAGACTCCAGGTATCGTTGGCAGAGGTGAAAAATTCATGCTCTATTTGGAAAAGGAATTGATGCCATACATCGAATCAATTTACCCAACAGCTTCCTATAAAATATTCATTGGTCACTCTGTTGGCGGACTGACTGTTGTGAACACATTAATTCATCATCCATATTTATTCAACGCTTATGTTTCTCTTGATGGTGCTTTATGGTGGAACAATCAGCAAATTGTAACAGAGACAAAAAGTATTTTAGCAAATAAGAATTATAAAGGGAAAGCCTTATTTATAGCCCTGGCAAACCGAATGGAAAAAGGAATGGATACGCTTGCAGTTCAAAAAGATACTACCGAGGGTACAGAACTTATTCGCAGCAACCTGGAATTCATTAAAGATATTTTCAAAAACAAAACAAATCAATTGCGTTTCCAACATAAATATTATGAAAATGACGATCACAGTTCCGTCCGGTTGATCGGGGAGTATGATGCCCTTCGTTTTATATTTGATTATTATAAACTTAAAATTTATAACAGCCAATTAGACGATCCCAATTTTAAATTGGATTCTATATTAGTAACACATTATAATAACGTTTCAGAACAAATTGGCTATCTCATTAAACCAGATGAAAACCAGGTGAATAGTCTGGGATACTATATGTTGAACCAAAAACAATTTATTAAAGCGGAAGCATTGTTTAAACTAAATATTTCAAACTATCCCGAAACGGCTAATTGTTATGATGGATTGGGAGATTTGTATCTCGCAAAAGGTGATAAATTAAAAGCCATCGAGAGTTTCAAAAAAACGTTGACATTAAAGGCCATCCCCGAAACAGAACAAAAACTTGAAACATTATTGAAAGAAAAGGAATAAGGATCTCTATAAATTACAGTTAGAAAATCATTTTTGATTGGATGAATTTATCAAGTGGTATTTGTTTTCAAAAAATAACAACTTTAGAAAAAGTGAAAAAATGCTACGAATAAAGCAAGTGACATAACCGCTTAAAAAAATAAAAATGAGGTTTAAGATAGTTTTATAATTTCATTGAGCCGCTGTCACGGTCTCACCGTGACAGCTTAAATGTAACTACTTCAACAAATACTTTTCTAAGAACAACACTTCAGACCAAATATAAAAATCACGATTAGTTTTTTTCCTAAAACCGTGACCTTCATCTTTTGCAATTAAGTACCAGACCTCTCCGCTGTTTTTTCGAACAACATCAACAATCTGTTCTGCTTCTGTATAAGGTACGCGTGGATCGTTTAAACCCTGCACAACAAATAATGGTTTTGTAATTTTGTGTGCGTTTGTAGTTGGAGAAATCTTTTGTAAAAATTCATTCATCTTCGGATCACGTTCATCACCATACTCAACTCTTCGTAAATCTCTTCTGTAATCCTGGGTATTAGTTAGGAAAGTAACAAAGTTGCTAATGCCTACGATATCAACTGCACATTTTAATCTATCATTAAAATGTGTCATTGATGCAAGCACCATATAACCTCCGTAAGATCCGCCTGTTACTGCAACACGTTTTATATCAAGATCAGGCTGTGTTGCAATCCAATCTAAAAGTTTACCAATATCCTGTACTGATTCTTCACGTTTAAAACCATTATCAAGCTGCAGATAAGATTTTCCATATCCGCTTGAGCCGCGTACATTAGGCTCGATAACTGCGATAGACATTTCGTTAGCGTAGTATTGCACAATTGGATTAAAATATGGCTGTGCCTGCCCTTCCGGTCCGCCGTGAATATCAATCACAACAGGAAAAGGACCATCACCTTTTGGTTTTGTGATAAAAGCTGGAATCATTCTCGGTTTACCATCAACCTGATCAAAAGTTGGGAAGTGAATTAGTTCAGGAATAACAAAGTTAGAAGTGTTAAGTCCACCAACTTCACTGTAAGTCCAACGTTCAAGTGAGTTGTTAGAAAGATCCATAACATAAACATCGCCGGAAGATTGAGGAGTGTTTTAAAACCATAGCAAGTTTTTTTTCCATCCGGTTTAAAAGATAAACCGTAAACCTGTCCAACTGGAATCCCGGGAACAGCTTTATACTTCATAGTTTTTGTATCAAGTATAAAAAGTTTTGCCATTCCATCTTCATTGATTGTAAAAGCAAGTTTATCGCCTTGTTCAGAAAGTGTAAATGATTCAACATCCCAATTAATTTCTGAAGTAACAACAGTAAACTTTTTTGATTGTAAATCGTAATAACGAAGTCTTTGAAATTCAGTATTTTCATCTGAAGTAAAATAGATTCCTTTACTGTCTTTTGAGTATGCTGCCCCGCCGTAAGCAATTTTTCTGATGATGGATTAACTTGGGTAAGTTTTTTGGTTATCAGATCTAAAGTATAAAAATAGCTTTCGTTTGCAGAAACATATTTTCCAAGAATTAATGATTTATCATCAGGAGCCCAATCCACAGCGTACCAGGAACCGCCTTCGCTTGCAACCATTTCCGCGTTTTCGGGATTGTTAATGTCTGCAACATAAATATCCCAATCAGTTCCGTTGCGTTTTGTGGAGAAGTAGGAATACTTATCACCTTTGTTATTCCAGCTAACTCCGCCGTTACTAGATTTACCATCTGTTAACATTTTGAAGTTTCCGTTATCAACATCAAATGAAAATATTTGATAAAATTCAGCTCCGCCAACATCTTTTGTAAAAAGAAAAATATTTTTGTTTTTATCTGGGCAAAGAGTTGCACCGCTAACCGGCTCTGTAAAAAATGTAATTTGTTCACGCGAACCGCCAGGTATTTTTACTTTGTGGAATTGTGAAGTTTCAGCAAATCGAGTAGAAATTAAAATTCCTTCATCATTGTGTAGCCAATCCTGAAAGGAAGCAGAACGAGTGTTTTGATACTGGAAAATTCTATCCTTTAATTGCTGTGGAATTTCAGGAATGTTTTCCATCACAAGATTTCCAACTTCTTTTCTTTCCACCTGAGAAAAAGTTTGCGTAAATGAGAAGAGAAGAATTGAGAGAAGTAAGTAAAGAGTGAATTTAGTTTTCATAGTTCATCCTTTTTTTGTTTGACTGGAAAAATTGCATCTGGAATACAAATACACAAGAAATAAAGTATCAGCGGTCGTATTATTAAATAAAAAACCCGATTCATTTCTGAATCGGGTTTTATTATCTATTTACAATTACACACTGCGAATATTGTATCCGCTAGAAAATAATGAGCTAATTAAAGTCCACATTGCCGCTAAAATGATGACTGCTAAAACGATCATTATTAATGCAAAGATTAAT
Source organism: Ignavibacteriales bacterium (assembly GCA_016709765.1). NCBI lineage: Bacteria > Pseudomonadati > Ignavibacteriota > Ignavibacteria > Ignavibacteriales > Ignavibacteriales bacterium. The sequence goes on along the minus strand of JADJMD010000004.1, from coordinate 8,599 downwards.
GAAGCCTGCGCCCAGGTTTTTTTGCTTGGATGTGTTCCATCACCAAAAGCCCAAACAAAAAGCATTATAAATCCAACTAACGGTATTGCTTGAATAAGAAAAGTAATTAACCAATCGCCAATAGACATTGGTTTGTAGTTAGTATTAAAACCGGTATTCAAAGTATCCATCTTAGCTCCTGAAAAGTATGTTAAAAAAGTGAAAGTATTATGCTGGCAGTAAAATTATGTTTAATAAAACTTAATGACAATAAAGTGGTTATTATTCAATCCTATAATCTTTACAACTTACAATAGTTTACGTTACCAAAATATTATTCTTAAAAGTGGGAAAAGCACTTCAATTTATTTCTTCACATTTAAAATATTTGTTTGATTATTGCTCAAATTCTTTGTTTTTGGGCTTATTTGCTTGGTACTATTATTGGGTAAATATAGGCACTTGATATCCGAAAAAATTTCAAACTAATAACTAAACGGTATAATAATGGACAGAAAAAAAGTAACTATAGATGGCAATGAAGCAGCAGCGTATGTAGCGTATAATACAAACGAAGTAATTGCTATTTATCCCATCACACCTTCTTCAAATATGGGCGAGTGGTGCGATGCCTGGGCTGCAGTTAATAAAAAAAATATTTGGGGCATGATTCCTTCAGTAAGCGAACTTCAAAGTGAAGGTGGTGCTTCAGGTAGTGTGCACGGAGCATTACAAACCGGGGCACTTACAACAACATTTACTGCCTCACAAGGTTTGCTGTTAATGATTCCTAATATGTTTAAGATTGCTGGTGAATTAACTTCTACAGTTTTCCACGTATCTGCAAGATCAATTGCCGCAGCTGCTCTATCAATTTTTGGCGATCACTCAGATGTTATGGCAACACGCTCAACAGGTTTTGCACTATTATCATCAAACTCAGTTCAGGAAGTAATGGATTTTGCATTGATTTCACAAGCAGCAACTTTAGAAGCACGCATTCCTTTCATTCACTTTTTTGATGGATTCAGAACATCACACGAAGTAATGAAAATTGAAGAGCTGACTAAAGAAGATATGAAAGCGATGATGAGTGATGATTTGATTATCGCGCATCGTAAACGCGGATTGACCCCTGATAACCCTGTAATGAGAGGAACTGCACAAAATCCTGATGTTTACTTCCAAGGAAGAGAAACTGTAAATCCATTTTATAACGCGTGTCCTGCAATCGTACAAAACAAATGGATAAATTTTCAAAACTAACCGGAAGACAGTACAATTTATTCGATTACGTTGGCGCTCCTGATGCTGAAAGAATTATAATAATGATGGGCTCAGGTAGTGAGGCTGCTGAAGAAACTGTGAACTATTTAGTAAGCAAAGGCGAAAAAGTTGGATTGCTAAAAGTTAGATTATACAGACCATTCTCATTAGATTATTTTATAAAAGCATTACCTAAAACAACAAAAACTATTGCTGTTTTAGACAGAACAAAAGAACCAGGTTCCGGCGGCGAACCGCTTTATCTAGATGTTGTAAATGCGATTTCAGAAAAGTATATGGCAGGCGAACTGCAATTCGCTTTTCCTAAAATTGTTGGCGGCAGATACGGTTTATCTTCCAAAGAATTTACACCTGCAATGGTTAAATCAGTTTATGATAATTTGTCGAATGAAAAACCTAAGGCTCATTTTACAGTCGGAATTATTGAAGATGTTACACACAGCAGTTTAGAATTTGATGCAACATTTTCAGTTGAATCAGCTGAAACGTTCCGCGGCAAGTTTTATGGTCTTGGTGCTGATGGAACTGTTGGAGCTAATAAAAACTCAATTAAAATTATTGGTGAAGGAACAGATTATTTTGCACAAGGTTATTTTGTTTACGATTCTAAAAAATCAGGATCAACAACGGTTTCACACTTAAGATTTGGACCAAAAGAAATTAAATCAACTTATTTAATTAACCAACCTAGATTTATAGCATGCCATCAACAAGTTTTTCTGGAACAGATGGACATGTTAAAAGATGCTAGTGAAGGCGCTACTTTCTTACTTAACACAAAAATAGATAAAGAACACGTTTGGGATTCGTTACCTGAAAAAGTTCAGAAAAATCTTATAGACAAAAAAATGAAATTCTGGATTATTGACGCTTACAAAGTTGGTGAAGCAACCGGAATGGGTGCTAGAATTAATACAATTATGCAAACATGCTTTTTTGCAATCTCGGAAATCTTTCCGCAAGCAACAGCAATTAAAGATGATTAAAGATTCAATTAAAAAAACTTACGGCGCTAAAGGTGATAAGATTGTTCAGATGAACTTTAATGCAGTTGATCAAACAGTTGCAAATCTTTTGAAGTTTCTGTTCCTAAAAATCTTACAAGTAAACTTCAATTGCAGCCGCCTGTTTCAGGTAATGCTCCTGACTTCGTGAAAGAAGTTACAGCAAAAATTATTGCCGGCGAAGGTGATCTTCTACCTGTAAGTAAAATGCCTGTTGATGGAACTTTTCCGCTAACAACAACAAGATGGGAAAAACGAAACATAGCATTAGAAGTTCCAGTATGGGATATGGATACTTGTATTCAATGTAATAAGTGTGTTATCGTTTGTCCTCACGCTACAATACGGGCAAAGATTTTTGAAGAAAAAGATTTGAAAGGCGCACCTGCAACATTTAAATACACAAAATTCAAATCCAAAGACTATGGCGAAGATTTATATTACTCTTTACAAGTTGCGGTAGAAGATTGTACTGGATGTGAAATTTGCGTTGATGTTTGCCCCGCAAAGAATAAAAAGGAAACAAAGTTAAAGGCCATTAATATGGCTGAACAGCTTCCAATCCGTGAACAGGAAAGAGCAAACTGGGATTTCTTCTTCAACATTCCTGATCTTGATAGAAGAAGAGTTGCAGTTTCAAAAATAAAGGACTCACAATTCTTGCAGCCATTGTTTGAATTTTCTGGTGCTTGTTCAGGCTGCGGAGAAACACCTTATGTAAAATTAGTAAGTCAATTATTTGGTGATAGAACTATCATTGCAAATGCAACCGGCTGTTCTTCAATCTACGGCGGCAACTTGCCAACAACTCCTTGGGCAGCAAATAATGAAGGTCGCGGTCCGGCTTGGTCCAATTCACTCTTTGAAGATAACGCTGAGTTTGGCTTCGGATTTAGATTAGCAATTGATAATCACAATCATCAAGCAAAAGAATTACTAAAAGGATTTGCTTCAGAGATCGGCACAGATTTAATTGATGCGATAGTTAACGCAAAACAAAATGATGAATCAGATATTTATGATCAACGAGAAAGAGTTGGTGCTTTAAAGAAAAAATTGGAAGATATGTTAAAAGCTGGAGCTAATGGAAAGGCAAGTGAAATAAAGCATCTGCTAAGTCTTGCAGATTATCTTGTTAAAAAATCTGTTTGGATTATGGGCGGCGATGGCTGGGCTTATGATATAGGGTACGGCGGTTTGGACTATGTTCTTGCATCAGGAAAAAATGTCAACGTTTTAGTTCTTGATACAGAAGTTTATTCAAACACAGGTGGACAGTGTTCAAAATCTACTCCACGTGCTGCAGTTGCAAAATTTGCTGCTGCCGGTAAAACCTCTGCCAAAAAAGATCTTGGTTTGATGGCAATGACTTACGGAAATGTTTACGTTGCTAAAATTGCAATGGGCGCAAATGATCAGCATACATTACGAGCCATCCTAGAAGCAGAAGCTTATGATGGTCCTTCATTGATTATTGCATACAGCCATTGTATTGCACACGGTATAAATATGGGAACTGCAATGCAAAATCAAAAAGCGGCTGTGGATTCAGGACATTGGCCATTGTATCGTTACTCTCCTGATCTTGAAACAGAAGGTAAGAATCCATTTAAACTTGATTCAAAAGGGCTTAAGATTCCATTAAAAGATTATGCGTATATGGAAACACGTTATAAGATGTTAACAAAATCTCATCCAACAGAAGCAGCTATAATGATTAAAGAAGCTCAGGCAGATGTTGTGAGAAGATGGAAAGAATATGAGAGACTTGCAGCTTACGTTCCTGAGAAATCAGAACAATAATTAATTGAACTCATTCCGTCCTTTTACTAGGACGGAATGGAATTTTATGAATTTGAAATAAGTATTAGTTAAGGAAAATAAAATGGATATCACAACAAACTATTTGGGATTAAAATTAAAATCGCCAATCGTTCCTTCTGCAGGTCCGTTGTCAGAAAAAATATCTAACATCAGAGAGATGGAAGATGCTGGTGCAGGCGCAGTTGTTCTTTACTCTATTTTTGAAGAACAAATTGAACACGAACAACTAGAATTAGATTATCATACATCTGCTCATACAGAAAGTTTTGCAGAAGCTACATCATACTTGCCGGAGCCATTTGATTTTAAGCTTGGGCCGGATGAATATTTAAATCACATCCGCAAAGCAAAAGAAGCAGTTGATATTCCAATCATTGCAAGCTTAAATGGTAAATCTATCGGTGGTTGGACTGACTACGCAAAAAAGATGGAACAGGCCGGCGCAGATGCACTTGAGTTAAATATTTATCTTCTTCCAACAGATCTAAAAAAATCCGGAAGCGAAATAGAAAAAACTTATGTTGAAATTGTTAAAGCTGTTAAATCAAATGTTAAAATTCCTATTGCAGTAAAGATGCATCCATTCTTCAGCTCAACTAGTTACGATGGCTAATGAATTGAGCAACGCCGGTGCAGATGGATTGGTTATGTTCAATCGTTTCTATCAGCCGGATATTGATCTTGAAACTCTTGATGTTGTACCAAATGTAATACTAAGTACTCCAATGGCGATGCGATTACCATTGCGATGGATTGCAATGATGTACGGAAAAGTTAATGCTGATCTTGCTGCAACAAGTGGAATTTACACTGCAGAAGATGTACTTAAGATGGTTATGGCAGGAGCAAAAGTTACGCAAATGCTCTCATCCTTATTAAAGTTTGGAATTGGGCACATTGCAGATGTTACAACAAACTTAGTTGCCTGGATGGAAGAAAAAGAATACGAATCAATTGAACAAATGCGTGGTAGCATGAGCTATATGAATGTTGATGATCCTGCAAAATTTGAACGTGCAAATTATATGAAAGTGCTTCATTCATATAAATAAAAACTAAATTATTAAATACTCACATCCATTGCCGGCTGATGCCCAGAGGAGAGTCCTGATCTTTAATGAAGCAGAATGCGAATCAACCGGCAGTGGATTTTTTGTATTATTTTACTCTTAATGTCATTTCTCTACCAATCTTGTCTGCCTGCGTGTATCACTTCCTCAAAATGACTCTCAACACCTATTACAAAATGTCTTTTGTGATTCACACCAATATAAAATTGAACTTATCTTTATAACTTTTGTTTTAAATAAAAATCATTTAAGGACTTATGGCATTATTCTTCATTATCTTTTTAACTGTTTACACATCACTTAACTTTTATGTGTTTATTCGTGGCTGGCAGGTAATCTCTTCTTATCCTGTATTAAAACCTATTTATGCGATTTTATTCATTATAATTGCCTATGGATATGTAATAGCAAAAGTACTTTATAAGTATTTGTCACCTTTAGCATATGATGTTTTACTCGGAGTTGGTGCAATATGGTTTGCGTTTCTAGCTTATTTTATTCTTTCTCTTTTGTTGATCGATATTGTAAGACTTTTTAATGGATGGTTTCATTTTCTACCTTCAACCATTACAAATAATTATGAAACCGTAAAAGATTAACTGCAATAATTGTAATTGCTCTTGTTGGATTAATAGTGTTTCTCGGGAATTTAAATAAACGAAATATTGAGATTAGAAATATTGAGATTACGATTCCCAAAGGCGATAGCAAACTTGATGTGCTAAATATTGTAATGGCATCAGATATACATCTTTCTCCTATCGATGGTGAAAGATTATTAGTCGAAATTGTAAATAAAATGAATTCACTTAATCCGGATATTATTTTACTTGCAGGAGATATAGTTGATGATAAAGCAAGCGTATTAGATGAAAGAAATATTGGCAAATTGTTTAAAAAAATTAAGATCTAAATACGGCCTTTATTCAATAAATGGAAATCTATGAATTTATAAATGGAGTTGATTCATGTGTAAGATTTGCAGAGAAGTTTGGAATAAAATTCCTTCGTGATTCTTACGAATTGATAGACAGCAGTTTTTATTTAATAGGAAGAGAAGACAGTTCTATGCCCCAATTCACAGGCAAACAAAGAAAATCACTTGAAGAAATTGTAGAAAATATTCCTAATAATTATCCGAAAATATTATTAGACCATACACCATTTAAATTAGAACAAGCACAACAAAATAAAATAGACCTACAACTTTCCGGACACACACATTATGGACAAATCTGGCCAGCTAATCTTATCACAAAAATGATTTATGAAATAAGTTGGGGTTACAAGAAAAAAAGGCAACACACATTATTACGTTTCATCTGGTGCAGGCACTTGGGGCCTGCCGGTTAGAACTGGCAGCAGTTCAGAAATAGTAAATATCAAAGTGAAATTTGAGTAACTAATATTAAGTTTTTTCTCATAGCCATCTGTTAAAGATGGCTTTTTTGTTTAATCCACCCTAAAATAATTTCTTTCCCTTCGATAATACATTGTAAATGGTGTGCCTTTATCGGCACAAAAAATATAAATGGGATAAATCGGGTGGAAAGATGCAAAAGCTATATTGCTGTGTCTTAATTCTTTTTTTAGCTGCACAAAATATTTTTGCGCAGCAAATAGATAAGATTATAATATCCGGATACGGCGGTCAACACGATCTTGATGTTAAGACGTCGTTTCTTCTTGGTTACGAAAGTTACAACAACACTCCTTTTACCGGCGAGGTAATTCTTTATTCCAATACTCTTCAATCTAGTTATGACTATGCAGTTGCAAATGATTATGATTTAATCATTCGTTCAACTTCTGGCCTTTCTACAGGACTTAGGGCTTTGCACCAGACTATCCTTCTATAGAATTAGTAATGCCAGCAGGCAGTAACATTTACACTCAAGTTTTTTTTTGGTGACGTTTTGACATCTCCAGTGGTAATTACAGGTGCAGGGATAGACAGCAACATGACTGGCTACAGATTAGAGTTTTATTCAAAGGATCCAATTATCCTAAATAATTATTCAAGTTTTTCTAATGGGTATGTTGCCGGGCAACTTGCTTTTGTTGCGAACACACACTCAACTGTAGTTTTGATTCTGCAAGAGCACTTGCAAGAGCCAAAGGGTCTGAAAATGGAAACTGGGATATGTGTAATGGATTTGGCGAAGGTTAAGCCGGAAAATATCATTACTGATCCCCTTCCCGTTGAACTTACATCATTCTCTGCAAAAATTATTGGCAAAACAATTTTATTAAAATGGCAAACAGCAACCGGAAATAAATAATTTTGGGTTTGAGATCGAGCGAAAGATTCTGAACCAAGTTCAGAATGACAACACGGGTTGGGAAAAGATTGGATTTGTAAATGGAAATGGAAATTCTAATTCACCAAAAGATTATTCTTTATCGATAAAACCCTGACGGTGTTGCAGAGATAAAATATAGATTAAAACAAATTGATAACGATGGTCGGTTTGAGTATTCAGATATTATAAATGTATACTTTTTAACAAATGATTTTGAATTATATCAGAACTATCCTAATCCATTTAATCCAAGCACTACTATAAGCTGGCAATCTAAAATTGATGGAATGTTAGTATAAAGATTTTGATATTCTTGGTAACGAAATTGTTGAACTAATAAATGAATTCAAACCTGCCGGGAAAACATGAATTAAAATTTGAATCTTAAGTACGATTAGCATTGGTCTACCAAGCGGTATTTATATATACAAAATTGAAATAAAACTAATGAATTGTTGTACACGATGAACAGAAAAATGACACTAATTAAATAACGCTAAACTTTAGATACGAAAACACCTGACTTACCAATACAAGTCGGGTTTTCTTTTTAAATAATCGGTAAAATTAAAAACTACGGTAAATACCAAATTTAAATTGATCATAAGAAATTGGTGCTTCACCATTAAACGGCCAATTCATTTTTCTGTCTTAACTCATACATTCCGTAAGTCAATCCGTTCTTTAACAGGAAGTTTAAGATCGGTCCTGCTGAGGGTGAAGATTCAAAAACCTCATTAATAAATCCATCCAATAAACTTTGTCCCATACCTTCAATCATAGCACTGCCAGCCCACTTCCAGAATAAGTGCCGCTGAAGTAATGATTGATCTTTCATATCCTGCATCAAAATAAGGTTATCAAGAGCTTTTATTCTAATGCCGCCTTCGTTGCTTGTACCCAAATCTAAAAGATTCATGATACAGATTTAAGACATCATTATCCGGATCAGATTAAAGGAGCGAATATCAGGGAATTTTGAAATCAATGTTAGACTGGTTTAAAGTAGATAAGAATTGTATGGAATGATTGCACAGTTTACCAAGCTTATATCCGTACCCATTTGAGCTTGAAACCAAAACGCCACATACTTGATTCTATTTCAGTACCCAAAGCAGTTTTCCAGCAAGCT
>JADJMD010000003.1 GCA_016709765.1 Ignavibacteriales bacterium | reverse complement strand
GGCGGAACTGATGTTAAAAATTCTTTCTCTGCTTATTTGGATAGATATTTTATTTCTCAAAGTGGAATAATTTATTTTGTTGTTGATCATCGCGGCTCGGCATACTTTGGAAAAAGGGGAAAGGATTATTTATTTCACAATCTTGGAAAGTGGGAAACAAATGATTACTCTGAAGCTGTTAACTGGTTGAAAACAAAATCATTTGTTGATACAACAAAAATAGGAATTACCGGAAGCAGCTACGGCGGATATGTTGATGTTTGGCGCTAACTCTTGGTGCAGATTATTTTACTCACGGCCTTGCAGAATATTCTGTTACAGATTGGCAACTTTATGATAATGTTTACAGAACGATATATGGATTTACCTTCAGAAAATAAAGAAGGTTACAAGTTTGGGTCCGCAATGACACATGCAAATAAGTACAGGATTGTTACGCATTACCCAGGGACTCTAGATGATAATTGTCATATGCAGAACACACTTCAGCTTGTGGATAAGTTTGCGAGTATGGATAAACATTTTGAGTTAATGCTTTATCCAAATGAAAGACATGGTGTTGATTTCCCAAATGGCATATGCACAACAAAGTATGTACAATTCTGGTTTAAGAATTTTCTTGGAAAGGATTTTATAAATGAATGAGAATAAAGATTATTCATAAATTGTCATTCCCGTGGAAACGGAATCTACATTAATAAAATCGATTCCCACTTTCGTGGGAATGACAAATTAAATAAATATTAGACTTTACATTTTAAACAGCTCGAATCACTTTTCTAAAAATGAAATCCATAAACAGCAAGCGTCATTGCTGTGGGGAACTTACGCGGATATTTCCACAGACTAACAAATAAAAGTTTCCAAAAGTATTTTTGCCGCGCTCAATAAATCCAAGTAGCCAAAGCAATCTTACAAATGCCTTTAGTTGCTCAAAATTAATAATTGTTGGCGTCCATTCCGGTACTTTGTATTCCTTTAAAAGATTTTCAATCGTTTATAATATTCTTCTTGCGAGTAAATTTTATTCAGCAATCTGCTGTAACCACGAATTAAATTTTTAAATTCCATTTTAGGAACAAAGTTTATACTTGCGTCCATATTATTTCCGGACCACATTTCAATTAATCTTCCCTCCTCTTTCATTCTATTGTATAACTTAGTTCCTGTGGGTGCATTTAGTAATCCAACCATTGCATTTGGTATTCCACTTTTTTGAATAAAGTTAATCTGCTCATCAAACACACTTTCGGTATCGTTATCAAATCCGACAATAAATCCACCGGAAACAAGCATTCCGCTTCTTTGTAATTTATTAACAGATTCAACAAGATCACGTTTTAAGTTTTGCATCTTGCCGCACTCAACAAGGCTATCGCTGTTTGGGGTTTCTATTCCAACAAAATGCTGTTAAATCCTGCTTCAACCATAAGTCGCATTAACTCATCATCATCTGCAAGATTGATTGAAACTTCTGTTATAAAAAAGAATGGATATTTTTTTCTTTAGACCATTCAATCAAAGCGGGTAATGTATCTTCTTTAAGTTTGCGTTTGTTGCCGATAAAATTATCATCGACAACAGAAATTCCGCCGCGCCAGCCAAGTTCATACAAGCGATCTAATTCGGTTATAAATTGTTCGGTACATTTTGCCCGTGGTTTTCTTCCATTAAGCATCGATACTGCAAAATTCGCAATCGTAAGGGCAGCCGCGCGAATACTGCAAACTCATCGAAGCATATTTTTTCATATCCAGCAATTCCACATAGGAATTGGGGTTAATGCAACATCTGGAAATTCATCAGTTTGATAAACTTGTTTTGGATTTCCATTTTTTAGATCTTCTAAGAATAGCGGCAAAGTAATTTCAGCTTCATTCAAAATAAAATGATCAACACCGAGCAAGTCTTTATGCTGTGTTGTGCAGAGCGGACCGCCGGCAACAACTTTTACTCCAAGTTTGTTGCATCTTCTAACAATATCTCTAAAAGATTTTAAATGTACATTCATTGCGCTGATAAAAGCATAATCAGCAGCTAGAATATCTTTATCGTTCAGTATGGACACATTAAGATCGATAAGTTTTTTGCTCCAATTTTTTGGAAGCATTGCAGCTACAGTAATTAAACCAAGAGGAGGTTCTGCGGATTTTTTGGAAACGAATTTTAGTGCTTCTTTAAAACTCCAGAACGTTGATGGAGTTTCAGGATAAATCAATAATACTTTCAACGTAGTTTCCTTTATAAAGTTACATACTAAAACTGCAAAGAATTTTAATACACTTTTGTAAAACAAATGTAAAATGGAAACTACGTTTTAAATGGCTTGTTAGTGGTCAACTAAGTTGGTGTGTTTTTATCCATCTTTTTACGAAGTAAATAGTCTACACTAAATTTTCCTGCGCCATAAATTAAAATTACAAGTAATAGTAAAATGTAGTAAACCGGAATTTCAAAACCATTGCTGCCGGATTCGAATCCATTGCTTAAATGGACAGTTACAATTGCAACAATCATAACAAAGATTAATGGAATTGAAATTATTCTGTTTGCTAAACCTAACGTTAATAAAATTACTCCCGCCATTTCTGTAGTTGCTGATAAATAAGCATTTAATCCAGGAAGTGGAATTCCAATGCTTCCAAACCATTCTGCAATTGAACTAATATTTTTCCATTTCATTATTGCGGGATTAAAAAATCCATAAGCAAGAATTAATCTTATTGCTAATAAATGAAAATCTTTTAGTTTAGATAAATGTTTTAGTGCTGCATTATATTTTTCAATCATTTTTAATCTCGCTGTTTTTAAATCCTAGTATAAATCCTTTTGTGTGCATTGTACTTATAAAGCTTAAAAGATTTTGTTTTATAATTTCTTTTTCAACTTGAACATTTAATTTTATTGCTTCTTCAATCACATCAGAAATGTTTTTTAGATTGTTTGATGATTCATGAATAAACCAAACAAACACCTGCGCAACATCGTAAAACTGTACTTTGTCATCTGCTCGAAATATCAAAACAAAATAATTCCCTGCATCATTTGCGGATATTTCTTTTGCAGATTTTAAATGCACAGGATACGATAATTCTATTATCTCATGTTCATTATTAATAATTAAGTTGCTGCTCTCATTTATTTCTGATGAAGTGTTTTTAACATTGTCATTCAAATCTTCCATCATGTAGATTTCAATTTCTTTCCATTCAAAAAGTAATAAATCTATTAAGTGAGGATACTTTATTTTTACATTAAATTCATTTTCATTAATAAATTCGTAAAACTCAAAAGGCATTTGCCAGATTTTGGGTGATTGGCAATTATGTTTTTCAATAAAATTATCAACCAGATATTGCCACTCATCCTCTTCTAAAAGATTTTCTGTTAATGGATAGGTTGATCGCAAACTATCATCAATAACACCATAAATTAATCTTCTGTAATGATCAATTCGGTTTTCTGTTAAGCCATCAATTTGTTTCAGTTCTGTAGTTTTGCAGAAATTTGCAAAATTATTTTGCTGAGTTTGGGTGTAATTGCTAAGCTGCATATTCAATGCTCCAGGCTTGTTTACAAATTCTTTCTAACTCATTCATTTCAAATGCCAGCTCATCAAATTCAGGAATGTTAAAATCTCTTTCTAATAAAACAGGAACTGGTTTTTCAAGTTTATTAACCGTGTATTCAAATAAGCTATAAACTGGATCAATAATTGGCTGACCGTGAGTATCAATTATCAAGTCTTCAGCAACTTTTCATGTCCCGCCATATGGATGTAAGAAACTTTATCAAGTGGAAGATTATCTATAAAATTAACGGCATCATATTTATGATTGAATGCATTAACATAAATGTTATTAACATCAAGCAAGAGATTACAATCAGATTCTGCAAGTATTGAGTTTATAAATTCAAGTTCGCTCATCTCTGCAGCAACAGGAGTATAATAAGAAACAATTTCCATTGTGATTTTTCTTTCCAGAAAATCCTGGACTTGTTTTATTCTTTCAACAATATGTTTAACCGAGTCGTGCCTAAATGGGATAGGAAGAAGATCATATAAATGTGCATTATTGCATTTTGAATAACTTAAATGTTCTGAGTAAACATTAATATTATAATCTTGCAAAAATTGTTTTATTTCTTTTAGAAAATTCCAATCTAATTCTTCCGGACTTCCGATTGAAAGTGAAAGACCGTGCGCTGTGATTGGATATTTATTAGTTAATTTCTTTAAAATCTTTTTCCAATAACCGCCAATGTTCATCCAGTTTTCAGGCGCAAACTCAATAAACGATGGCTGCAGAACTTCAGAGGCAAGAAATTCTTCGCCAAAATCTTTTCGGTATCCAATACCCACGAACTGTTTCATCTAATATTCCTTTTTATTAATAGCTGTCCTTTGCAAAAAAGGACAGCTTAATCATTAGCAGCTAGTTATTTTTTATCTGTGGTTTTCTTTTCAGTTGATTTGCTATCTCCGCACTTGCCTTCTCCACATTTTGCATCTTTTGTTTTACTATCCATTTTTTTCATGTCTTTCATATGCATTTTTGTGGTATCACTTTTATCTCCACATTTTCCATCACCGCCGCATTTACCTTCTCCGCATTTTGCATCTTTTGTCTTACTATCACTCTTGGAATTGTCTTTTGTTTTTTCACCACAAGACAAATCCAAATTGTACTTTTGAGATATAAGATTATCCAGCAATGCTGTTCTTAGTTGTGAGCCTGAGCCAAGATCTGTAAAACTGAATGGATTTGCCGAAGCTGTGCTTGTGCTTAGCAGTGAACCTGCAACGATTGTTCCAGTGAAGAGAATGCTTTTTAAGCTTTTGTTTGTCATAGTAAACCTTTCGATTTGTTAAAGTTAATTTGTTAGTTCAGTGGTAAAGACGAAGGGAGTTTGGATTCCTTACAGGGAGAAAAAATAATTTTAAATTATATTTAATCCTTTTTCGATTTCTGATTGCAGCTTGTTTTTATCAGATTTTGATAGTTTTTTGCTTGTTTTCCAATTTTTAAGAAGCTTATCTATGATTTTGTTTTGTTTTTCAAACAAACGGCAATATTGGCAAATCAATAAATGCATAAATAAACGCAACCTATCCTTTAAAGGAACACTAATGTCTGCTTTCTTAACAGAAATCATTGTTGCTTCTTTGCAAGTTATCATAAATTTTTTGTTACTGTTCTTTTCCATAAAATAATTTTTCAATGCACTTTCTTATCTTTAACTTAATTCTGTGGATAAGCACCCAATAGTTAGACGAAGTTATTTCCATTTCCTTACAAATCTCATCTGACTCCATTTCATCTAAAAATTTCATTGCAAATAAGTTCAATTGAATTTCGTTCAATTTCCTTTTACACTTTTCTAATATTTCATAAAATTCAAAGGAATAATTACTGTTTTCAACTGTACTGTTGAATTGTGAGGGTAAAGCTTCTTTTTTCCAATGACCTGCATCGTTAAAAAATTCATCAAGCTCTGATTCTTCTTCAATTCTTGTAAGAGGAGTTTTAGATTTTTTTCTGTAATGATCTATAATTTTATTTTTTAAAATCAAGTAAAGCCAGTTCTTTTCAGAAATTTCGCCTTTAAATGATTCTAAATTTTTTAATGCAGAAAGGAATGTATCCTGAATTAGATCACGAGCAGTTTCTTCATCGTTACAACGAATATAAGCATAACCGAACAGCTCATCGCTGAATTTTCCTACCCAGTCGTGAGGATTTAATTTGTGAGAAATATCCAAAATTCTTTTTATGTTTATTTTTAGATAGTTTAAATCTATATCAAGATATTAAGAATCAAAAGATATAAATAAAATACTAACTCAAACGAAAGAATATATTAATTATTTCAACTATAAAAATTAGTATATATATCTTATTAGATTTGATGTTGGCAGTATTATAAATGATATTTGAACAGTTCATTTTAAATGGTCAAGCTGAACTTGTTTCAGCTTTCCACAACCAGTTTATAACAGAGCTTCCGAAACGAGTTCGGAATAACTTAATTATCTAAAACTTATGTTACGCAGAAGACACTCATTTGCTTATAATCTTGTAATCTTTATTCTGGCACAGCTAGTTTGGCTTGCTGTGTTATTGCTTTGGATTTACTGGTATGTAAAGAACAACTTAATATTTGAGCAAGTTGGCGAGAATATTTCTCCGCAAATTGTGTATGATGCCCCAAGTGTTTTTCCATTTGTTGGCGGAATTGTTCTTCTTACCGGATTATCTGTTAGCCTCGTGTTAATTTTTCGTCATCTAAATATTCAAATAAAATTAAATGCTCTTTATGATAATTTTATAGCAAATGTTACACATGAACTTAAATCTCCGTTATCATCAATTCAACTTTACCTAGAAACACTAAACTCACGCGAGGTTCCCGAAGAAAAAAGAAAAGAGTTTTATGGTTTGATGATGCGAGATGCTGAAAGATTGAAAAATCTTGTTAACTCCATTTTGGAAATTGCATCAATGGACAAGAAAAAAATTATAGGGATTTTGAGGTTTATAAAGCTGATGAAATAATTAAAAAAATTATTTTAGAATCAGCAGCACAATTTCAGTTAGAAGAAAGTTCAATAAAATTTAGTGGTGATGCAGGTTGCGACATTTTATTAGATAGAAATTCGATAAAAACAGTGTTTGATAATCTTGTTGATAATTCTATAAAATATAGTACTAATCCATTAGAGATCAATATAAAATTTAAACGCAACACTAAATGGGCAGAAATAGAATTTTCAGACAACGGAATCGGAATTCCGGGTGAGGAAATAAAAAAAATCTTTCAGAAGTTTCATCGAATTTATGATAAGGACATACCTAATGTAAAAGGCACCGGTCTTGGTCTTTTCGTTGTTAGAGAAATAATAAAAAATCACAAAGGAAAAATTTTTGCGTTCAGCGAAGGAAAAGGTAAAGGTTCAAAGTTTAAAATAGATTTGCCAATCTATATCGATAAGAAAAAATCGGCGAAAGAAAATAAAAAGGATTTTAAGAATGAGTGAAGAACAATTGGAAAAATTAAAGATTCTTTTAGTTGAGGATGAAGAAAATCTTGCGCTTGGATTGGAGTATAATCTTACTGCCGAAGGATACTCCGTTACTTTAGCAAGGGACGGTAGAGAAGCAATAAAATTCTTTGATGAAAATGAGTTTGATTTGATAGTGTTGGATATAATGCTTCCTTACTTCAATGGATTTGAAATTGCAAAGCATATTCGAGTCAAACATCCGCAAATGCCAATACTTATGCTAACTGCCCGTACTCAGATTGAAGACCGTGTAAAGGGACTAGAACTTGGAGCCGATGATTATCTTACGAAACCGTTCCATCTTAAAGAATTGCTGCTTAGAATAAAAGGTATGCTAAAACGAAAGAAATGGTACCAAAAAGTTGTTATAGACAACCCACTCTACAAATTTGCTAACATCGAAATCAATTTTGAAAATTTAAAATGCCTGAAGAATAAAAAAAGAATTCCAACTTACATCTTACGAAGCCATGATTATAAAATACTTAATTGAAAATAAAAACAAAGTTGTAACGCGCAAAGAATTACTTGAGAATGTTTGGAATATGAACCCGGAAATTGAAACGAGAACGGTTGATAATTTTATTGCACGACTAAGGAAACATTTTGAGGATGATCCGTCAAATCCAAAATACATTATAAGTGTTAGAAGCGCCGGATATATGTTTCAAGCTTAACTTCTAATAAAATATTTTTTTCCTCCCTATTGTTATTAAACACTGAATAAATAATATTTACAAAAAAAATTCAGGAGAATAACACAGGAATTGAACAAACAAACTCCCCAGCTTAAACGCATACTTGGTTTATCTGATCTCTCCTTCTTTTTAATCGCAGCTTTAGTGAATTTAAATAGTGTTCCGGTTGTTGCAAATGCTGGTCCGGTTGCATTAGTGTTATGGGTTGCAGGATTTTTTCTTTTCTTTATTCCCCAAGCAATTGCTGTTCTAGAATTTTCAAAAAGAGCACCGCAAGAAGGTGGAATTTATGTATGGAATAAAAAAGCATGGGGGATTTTCACGGTTTTGTTTCCGGATGGGCTTATTGGGTTAATAATATTTTTTATGTGCCAACTCTCCTTTTTTATATCATAGGATTTATTCTTTACATTGGAGGAAGTAAAACTGCCTCTTTTGCAACAAACCCATTCTTTATGATGAGTGTTTCTCTGGCCTTATTGTGGGTTATAACATATCTAAACATTCGTGGATTTGGCGTTGGAAAATGGATTCAAAACCTTGGTGCTTCCGGCACTTTTATCACGGCAATTACAATACTGGTTATTGGAATTATTACTGCTTTTACTCGCGGGGCATCAAATGATATTTCAATCTCTGCAATCATTCCCTCGTTAGGTAATTGGCAATTTCTTGCTTTACTCAGTATTGTATGTTTAAACTATGTTGGATTGGAACTTGGGTCTGTTATTTCTGATGAAATTAAGAAACCAGAAAAAAACATTCAACGAGCTGTGATGATTGCTGGAGCATCTACAGTGTTATTGTTTCTTGTTGTTACATCTTCACTACTTATTGCAATACCTTATAAAGAGATTGGAATTATAGAGGGGATTTTGCAAGGCATTGAGCATGCCGCAAGCGCAATTGGTTTTGGCTGGATTGTTTTTCCAATGGCAATACTTATGATAATGAATGCCGCAGGGAATACTTCTGCCTGGCTTTCGGGTGCTGCAAGAATACCATATGTGATCGGAATAGATAAATATCTTCCTTCATCACTGGGTACTGTGCATCCCAAGTATAATACACCTCATGTTGCTTTAATAGTGCAAGGAGTTGCATCAAGCTTTGTAATTGTTATTGCAGCAATTGGTTCCTCTGTTGGTGACATGTATTTGTTTCTACTTCAAACAACTGTTGTACTACAACTTATCCCATATGTTTATATGTTTGCGGCATTAATAAAAGTCCGTGCAACTTATGGTAATGAAAATGCATACTTTAAAAACAAAGTTGTAACTTTGGCTGCGGGATTTATCGGTGGTGGAATGACAATCTTTGGAATTGCATTTGCATTTGTCCCCACGGAAAATGTTTCATCAATTTTTGTATATGAAATAAAATTAGTTTTAAGTTGTGTCGGCTTTATTGTCCCTGCAATAATTTTTTACTACTTAAATAATAGAAAAGTAAAACTAAAAGAGGCTGCTGAATTAGTTATTAGAAAGTAAAAGTAAATATGAACAGATTAATTCCTATCACTTCAATAAACGATATCTTGCCTGAGTATAAAGACACACCAATTGGTTTGCTGCTTGAATACCACAACCTACAGCGTGAGTTTGAAAATTATTCAGATGCACAATTGCTTGTTGGAATGTGTATGGATAATCGTAAGCATCTTCATATGCCTGATAACTTTGCTTTTATAATACGTACTGGCGGGGCAAATTTGCGTTATAGTGAATTTAAAGTTTCATTTGCTATCTCGGTGGGCGGTGTAAAACACATTGTACTTATTGCACACAGTAATTGCGGGATGGTAAATCTTGCTTCAAATAAAGATCTTTTTATAGAAAAGCTTTCAGAAAATGGCGGATGGACTAAAGAGCAAGCCGAAGAACATTTTAATAATTATGCACCGATGTTTGAAATCAATAATGAAATTGATTTTATTTTAAGTGAAACTTTAAGATTAAGACAGCGTTATCCAAAAGCGCAGATTGCCCCAATGTATTATAAATTGGAAGACAATCTGCTTTATATGATTAAAGAAACTTAAGGCACAACATCTAAATTTAATTCCCAATCCGCTGAGCCAGAACCTGTACTTACAGAAACATAGGACCTGTCATTACGGCTTCGTCTAAAGAAAAGACTAAACCACCATTCCAAACTGAGTTGATGTTTTCACTAAACGCTTGAGTCCAGTTAACGCCATCTCCATACCAAACAGTCATTGTTTCATTGATTGTAGTATTTTCTTTAACATCAAACTTATCACTCATATTATCGAAAAAATAACTGCCATTTGGATTAAGTGTTAGTGTTCCATTTCTTCTAATCCTTGTTTGTCCATTATTCTCATCTGCATCATATGAAACAGAGCCAGTTCCAAAAGTCATGTCGCCGTACTTATTAATTTGGACATTGACAGAAACTGTTTTATCAATTGAGGGAAAATCATTTGTAAAATGCAGTCTTAAAGTTCCCGTGTATTCATAATCTAAATATTCTTTTGGTCCTGTTTCGGTTTCATCTTTTGAACATCCAGTAAAAAGCACAATAACAAATACGATTATTCTAATAAAATATTTTAATGGAGACATTATTAATACTCCTTATTTTTATTTACGAAACTTAAAATCCAGGCATCTCAGAAAATTTTATGTTCTTTGGTATCTCAAAATATTTTTCATCAACCGGAATATTTGTTTTTATGGAAGTGACTTCTTGCTTTGTTTTTACACCGCTGTAATTCATATCCATTAACATTAGAATTCCGTTCCAAGTTAGAACTTTACCCATATCACCTTTAAAGACAATACAGTCTTTGTCTAAAAATTTTTCTGTTCCAGCTCGTTTCATTCCTATTTGTGAATACAAATCTTCTGCTACTCTATCGTAATCTTGTTTCTCCATTTTCAGTAAAGATTCGATCATTGGATTTTTCATCTTTAATCCTTTACCAGGTTGTGCAGGATCGAACATATATTGATACTCCTTAAATGAAATTACCCAGCCTTTGTTTGGTTTGTCATTCGTTTTAGTGTCCATTTTCATCGCACTTTTGTAACCATATTCATCAAAGTACATGGTGCCCACTCCTACTTGTGACCCGGAATACTTGTATTCAATAATTCCGCTTTTATACCATAAGGTTTTAATGATACTTCTTGTGGAATTATTTTATTCGCGTTTGCAAGTACCATAAAACTTGTTAAAAATATTATAAATGCTTGATGTTTATTTTTCATAATAGTTTTCCTAAAAAGTTATAGTTTTATCAGTTCAACTCTTCTGTTTTTTGCTTTTCCTTCCTCGGTATTGTTATCTGCAATTGGTTTCTCCTCGCCAAACCCTGTAGAGCTTAATCTGGATTTGCCAATTCCTCCTTTAACAATTGCATCAACAACAGCTTTCGCTCTTTGTTCAGAAAGCTTTAAATTTGATTCGTTTGTACCATCACTGTCTGTGTGTCCATCAACGCTAATTTTTATATCACTCGCTTGCTTCATCATTTCTATTATCTGATCAACAATAGGAAGAGATTCTTTTTAATTGTTGATTTACCAGAATCAAAATTGATGTAAAGTATTGCTTTTCCTGTTTCGTTTAGCTCTTGCAGAATAGCATTCGCAGTAATTTCCTGTTCAACTTCACCTTTTTCAATAATTGTAAGATCATAATCATAATCGCCTGCAAAAACTTCCGCCCAGGTTTCTTTGTTGCCTTGTTTGATATTCAAATAAACTCTGTTGCTGGAAGATTCAAGCGCTTTACCTCCAATTTTTTTAATTGCATTCGTAAAGTTCCTTATGATTTTTAATGCTCCGACTTCCTTTTCGCTTTCATATTTAATGAAAGTCTTTTCCCCCTCAACAGTTTTCTCATTGTCGTTTTCATCATAAAAAAGATGTGAACCAAAATCTTCAACAGAATAATCTGTAATTATAAATCCAGAAAGTCTGTTAAACATCGGGTGATCTTTACTTCCTACAACATCTTGTGCGGGGCAGTAAGAAGTAAAGAGCAAAATTATTATCACAACAAATACAAACCATATTGTTTTCATAATGACTCCAAAATATTATTTGATTGGTAAACTTCTCCTATCTATAATTTTAGATTTAATTGTTTTCACTTTCCAAGTTAGGTTTCATCCGATTTAAATATTTTTTACTGGTCTAATCGCAACAATCAACCAAACAATAGCAGAGTACTCCAAAATTTTGCAAGTAGTAAAGTGTCTACAAAAGCTTCTATTTTTATCAAGTGAACATCTATCCAATCTGCCAAATAGCTGTTAAGTTTTTCAATTAACTTCATTTATCAATCCTTTCAAGACAAATAATTAAAAAATCATTTTAGCAAAATCATTTTCTTTGTTTGGATAAAATCTCCCGCTTTTAGTTGATAGAAATACACTCTGCTTAGTAGGTTAACAACATTAAATTCAATAATATAAATTCCCTCTAATCGAATCTAAAACTCTTCAATTATTCCATTCTATTCAGCTTTAATAAAAGTTGAATTTACTGATTCATTTAACCTTCGATTTTTCTGCTCGGAATGAACAAGCCATACAAGGCCAATTCCGGCCACAATTCCGTATCCGAAATCAGCCATTCCTCCATTGAGCAAAAAAAGACCCTCCAGCATCCAACCTGCCACGTTAAATAAGATCCACAAGCCTGCACGCCTTATGTGGCGACGTATTATTAACCATTGTGGTACACCCAGAAACAAACCGAATGAAATAATACACAACCAAGCTCCCGTCAAGTGTAGGTTCCAATTGTAAATGAAAAAGCCTTGGATGGTTTGCCCAAATGGATAACCTACCGCAAAGCCAACTGCACCTGTGAAAATAAGCCATAAAGGGGGCACACCAACATTGCGAACTATTGGCCATTGCAAGCATGCTATAACGCCACCCCATACGAACCCCTTACCTAAACGAGCCCATATTCTTGGTTCGCCCCCCAATAGACTGGCTGTGTCCGAGCCGAGATTATAGCCCAGAAACATTCCCACTGTGGAAAGCAGAAATCCAACAAGCCAAGGTATAATCGTAATCCAAGTATTAAATTTTGTTTTAATTGTAGATAATATCCTTCTTCCAATTAAAAATTTATTATCACTTTAATAAAATCATTTTTTTTGTTTGAATAAATTCTCCAGCATTAATTTGATAGAAATAAACTCCGCTAGGTAGATCAGTGGCATTCCAGTTTAGCTCATAAGTACCAACCGATTTTTCTTCATTAACTAATGTTTCCACTTCCTTTCCAAGTACATTAAATATTTTAATTACAACTTTATTTGATTGTGGAATTGAGTATTGAATTTTTGTACTTGGGTTAAAAGGATTGGGAAAATTATTACTCAAGGAATAAGTGGTTGGTAATTCATAAATCTTTTCTTCTTCAAGAAACGTTACACCGCCGTTTGTCGTATGAAGTATTGTACCGTTATTACCAACAATCCATCCGTCATTATCATTTATAAAATCAATCCCATTCAGAGTTTCATATACACCACTTTTTTGCATTTGCCAGGTATAGCCCCAATCATCAGAATGGGCTATTGATCCATAAAATCCAACGGTCCAGGCTTTTCCGGTTTCAGAAAGAAAAACTTCCTGCCAAACTTTACTACCATTGGGTCTTTCTTCCCAGTTTGCACCACCATCGCTCGTATATAAAGTTTTTCCATTATTTCCGACCGCAATTCCCCTCTGATCTGTGACAAAACAAACATCACGCATATAGGGTTCTATTATAGGATTAGTCTGCTCTATAAATGTGCCCCCGCCATCTGTGGTGTGCATTATTGTAATAGTATTAACAGTGCTTGGTGCCCCAACAAGCCATCCGTTATTTTTATCTACAAAACTACATCCAAGGAAGTTACCATTAGTACAAGCATATCCTCCACTCCAAGTTTCACCCCCATTTGTACTTTTCCAGAAACCAGCCAATCCGCCGCAAGCAAAACCAAACACTGGTTCACCGGGCAGGCCTTTAACAAACTCTACATCAAAAATTACTTCATTAGGTTGAGGCAAATAGAGTTGCTGTTCCCAACTCAAACCCCCGTTTGTTGTACGATAAATATAATGAGAAGAAGCAACCCAACCAGTATCTAGATTTATAAACTGAACTTTACCTAAACCTACAGTTATACTAGTTGGTAATAATGGCCAGGTTAACCCTCCGTCTGTTGTGCGATAAATTTTTCCATTTACTCCTGTAGCATATCCAATATTGTCAGTTACAAAGTCCAGACTTAATAGATTATCCGTGAATCCTGTCGATTCAAATTCCCAGGCCTGACCGCCATTAGTTGATCTTAGTATTATGCCAGTTTCACCCACAATTCTATTACCAGAAACTCCATATAAAATATTTTCTGTGCCCGAGTTTTGAAGATTCCAATTCTGTCCAAAGTCACTTGTATAAATTATCACGCCATCATCGCCAACGGCATATCCATTACCTTGATTATCATAATCTGCATCCATCAGATCACTTGTAGTTTTACTATCAGCTAAATACCAATTAAGCCCTGCATTTGTTGTATACAAGACTGTTCCATTTTCACCAACTGCTACACCATTATCAATATCTTTAAAGTAAATTGATCTTAATCGATTATTTAGCGCTGGATTGATTTGACCTGGCCAATATGTCCCGCCGGTTGTAGTTTTAAGAATTATTCCTTTAGAGCTTGAAAGGTCGTAACCACAGGCGTATCCAACAGATTCGCTAATCATAAAAACAGAGTACAGATGAGTGTTTCCACCAGAAGATTGAACTCCCCAATTTTGTCCACCATCAGAAGTATTGAGTATTGTACGTTCTAAACCTACTGCCCAACCTTTTTGGTCGTCCAGGAAAAAAACGGAACGCAATTGTTTATCCACTCCGCTTGTTTGTGACTCCCAGGATGTTCCGCTTCCATCACTGCAATGCAAAATGGCCCCATCAACACCACTTGCCCAAATATTATTTCCATATATACAAACTGAAAATAAAACATCTTCAAATCCTCCATCCCTTATCTCCCAACCGCTGCCGTTGTTAGTCATTATTGTACCACCATAACCTACTGCAACACTAAGATTTGCCGTTACTTCAATATCGCTCAAGTGATTTCCCTGTGGAAGCGGATTTACCCAAGACCAACCGGATTGTGCGGTAATATTAAGTTGAAACAAAAGTGATATAACAAATGATACAAATAACTTTTTCATAACCCTCTCCTTAATTATTGATAGTTATTATTATATTTGGGAAGACAATATGTTTCTGCACAGCATATTAATACATCACTGCGCCTTAATGGGGAGAGAAGATAAACGTAGACGATATAAGAATACTACAACAGTTTGCCCAAAAAGATCCAGAGGTCAACAGTTGGAATAATTTCTTATTTAATAAAACCTTTTAAATAGTTAATGTCAAGAAAATAAAGCTTTACGTTTATTTACTGTTTATGTTTGGCAAACAATAAACAATTACAGCCAAACTGACTAATCTTACTTCAGAAAAACAATATGTAAAGTTTTATTTAATTAATATCATTTTCTTTGTTTGAATAAAATCTCCTACTTTAATTTGATAGAAATAAACTCCACTGCTAAAACTTGCTGCTTCAAAAACAATTTCGTGGTTACCCGCATCTAATTCTTCATTAATAAGTGTGGCAATTTCTCTGCCCAACATATCATAGATTTTTAGTGTTACTAATCCTGTTTGAGGCAATTGCCATTTAATTTTTGTATTTGGATTAAATGGGTTGGGGTAATTTTGAGCTAAGTTAAATAAAAATAATTGAGGTTCGGGATTTTCTATATCTGTTATTGCTGGATTGAAATCTGTGTCAATCCTGGATAGGCTGATGTGTGAACTTGATATGGTTGTTTCATTAGACCCATCAACACCAACACATTTTACCAGATCAGCCAAATAATCCACCCAATAGACCTTGTTGTTTGTTGCATCAATTGATAATCCATCTATCTTAGCGGAGCTGACAATTGTTTCTATCCCGCTTCCATCTGTATTGGCTTTTTCTAATCCGTCCATATCACCCCAGAAAAGTTTTCCATTATAATATTCAATATCGTGTGGATTGCAAACGGGATTTAGAATTATTGTTAACCCACTTCCATCCGTATTTATTCTTTTAATGTAACTGGAATAACAGTTTCCGCCTCTTTCTGTAAACCAAACTCGACTGGTAACAACATCTAATGTAATTCCCCATAAATCTCTTGATGATACTGTAGCAGAATAGATTTGTTGAATAGAAGAATTTAAGCTATCCATATTCGCTCTAAAAATTCTGTCATCATTATAGGTGTCCTGCACCCAATAAATTTTTCGATTTAACAAGTCAAGTGCTATCGCATTAAGCCCAATCAGATTGGTCAGAACATCTTCCTGATTGCTTCCATCGATATCACAACGAATTATTTTGCTATCACCTATCACATCAATTAGCCCTACGTATAACTTTTGAGGGACACTTTTCCAATCAACAGCAATTGCATGTGGTCTAATGGGCAGTGGTATTGTAATCTCATTAGATCCATCCAGATTAGCCTGGTAAATGTTCATTTGTGTTAAGCTATACTGGCTGTAGTATATCTTTGATGTGGACTGAGAAAAAAGATTACTTATTGTAATAAGTAAAACAATAATTGGTAAGTAAATTTTAATTCTCATTAAGCTCTCCTGTTAGTAAATTTTAGATATAAATTATTTTAATAATATCATCTTTCTTGTATGAGCAAAACTTCCAGCTTTTAGTTGATAGAAATAAATCCCAGTTGACAATTCAACGGCAGAGAACTCAACTTCATAACTTCCCGCAGGTTTATACTCATTAACTAAAGTAACAACTTCATTACCCAAAACATCATAAACTTTTAAAGTTTGCCAACTGCCTATTGGCGACTGCCAACTGATTTTTGTACTTGGGTTAAAAGGGTTTGGGTAATTCTGAGATAAAGAAAAAGAAACTGGTTCAAATTTAATTTCTTCTACATCTGTAACTGTAGATGTTGTAGTTTTGAACATAGATTTACCACCTGTACCTGCATACACGTAATCTTCAGAATCAACGCCAACAGATCTAATATCCATTGTGGGCAAACCTGAATTTATTTGTTCCCAGGTATTGCCACTGTCTGTCGAGCGCCACACACCACTGCCAAAGTTAGTTGTTCCACAGAAAATATGTCCAATCGAGTTTTCAGCAAAGGCAGTATATCCAGAGTTCATACTTAAATTAGTCCACGTAACTCCATTATCAGTTGAACGACTACCTCCGGCATAGATGTAATCATTACTAGCTATGAAAAGACTTGCTAACCAGTTGTAACCGTAGTTTGAAGTGAGGTCAACCCAAACAGTATCTCCTGCAGGTAGTTTCCAGAACCCTCCACCCCAGCTTGCCATAAATAAATCACCTGCCGAATTGAATGCTACTTTTCCCCAACCAATATTTTGTCCGTAGCTAATATCCTGCCAGGTAATGCCATCATCAGTCGATTTTTTACATATATAAGAATAACCCGTAGCTGTGGCAATAATTTCACCGCTAAGACCAACAGCCAAACCATTGATAGCTATTCCGCTTGGAAAATTATCTACTCTTACCCAGTTCTCACCATTATCAGTCGAGCGAAATACAGTTCCGTTCTGGCTATCATTTGTTCCCGCAAAAAGATATCCATTGCTATTTTTCGCAATCAAGGCCAGCACATCGTAATTACCCAATCCATTGTTAATAGGCTTCCAGGTAATACCTAAATCTGTTGAGCGGCTAATACCCCATACACTAACAAAAATATCATCGTTAGAATTTATAGCAAATTTTTTTACACCAGCAACATATAATCCAACCTGTGTCCAGCTTTCACCCTCATCTGTAGATCGATAAATTCCACCACCGTCTAATCCTGCATAAACATCACCGTTTAATGCAATGTGCATAGACCGAACATAGTAGTGCCCAAGTCCAGAATTATTTTGATTCCAGGTGTCACCGTTATCGGTAGACTTCCAGATTCCGTAGCCCCAGCTGCCGACAATTATATCTCCATTATTATTTATCACTATATTTTTACTGAAATTAACCCTGAATCCTGGCTTTACAAAAGACCAGCTATCTCCATTATTTGTTGATCTATAAATCCCAGAGGTTGAGTGGTATTCACCCCAACTTCCAGCAAATATATGCCCGCTATCATTTATGGCAATTGATCGAGCCTCGTCTGATAACCCATTACTTAATGCGGTCCAATTATACCCATTGTCTGTAGAACGATATATAGGTCTCGAGGCAAGAAAAATATGGCCGCTATCATTTAGTGCAATATCATTTACACCGCCAAGGGGAATGAATCCTGGGACCCAGGTTTCTCCACCGTCGGTGGATCTATGATATTGTTGATAACCAGTATGGGCAGCAAATATTTGTCCGCTATCTATTTCTGCCAAACATTTCGTACCGAGATTTGCAACTGAAGCCCATGTGCTTCCGCTGTTTGTTGATTTATAAATTATTGAACCAATATGACTATCAGTACCGATAAATATATGCCCGCTGTCATTAATAAGAATACATTCAATCCGTCTGTCGGTTAAATATATTCCATCGCTTGATTGATGCCAAAGCATCCCTCCGTCAGTGGAGCGGTATACTCCATACTGATTTTGATCGGAGCCAGCAAAAATATTACCGTCAGCAGTTGAGGCAAAAGATAACGCTGTCCCGCCGTGGGGACCACTTAACTGCTGCCAGGAAATTGCTTGTGAAAAAAGAAAGGAAGTGAAAAAGAAAACCACAAGAAAAGTCTGTATAGAAGTTTTCATAAAAGTCTCCTTAATAAATAGAATATTATTTTATAGTTAGAACATTCTTTATCTGTTAACGAAGCAATACCATTTTTTTTGTTTGAACAAAGTCTCCTGCTTGTAATTGATAGAAATAAACTCCGCTGCTTAAGCGTGATGCATTAAAAACGGTTTCGTGGTTGCCTGCAGTTAATTCTTCATTAATCAGCGTCGTTAATTCTCTGCCTAAGACATCATAAATTTTTAGAGTTACAATATTTGTTTCTGGTTGTTGCCATTTTATTGTTGTGCTGGGGTTAAATGGGTTTGGATGGTTTTGTGATAAATAAAATACCTCGGGATACATATCTTTTTCTTCTTCAACGCCAACAAGTGTGCTTTCAGAAATCAACAAACCCCAATTTTGCAGAATACCATCATCACCGGATTTATGATCTACAATGTTTAATATCCACTCTCCAGATACTGAACTGCTAGTAAAACTGGATAATGAATTGTGTGGTATAAATACTCCCGAAAAAGGAGCTTTAGCACCGTCGAATGGAATTCCTAAATTATCATTTAAGTAAGTGTTGCTAAAATTAATACCGCCGTTTCCATTAACTCTATAAATAAGTGTGTCAGTAATTGCGTTATGTGTTAATGTAAATTCAAGATCACTCACATTATCGTGTATTACACTTCCAATTTTTATAGTTATATCATAGATCGTTTGGTTTGCTGTTTTTTTAATTAAAGGAACAACAAGCGTATCATAAGTTGGCGTTCCATCACTTATGGATTTATTTAAATTTTGTCTTTGATAGTAATTATTTGTTGTTCCAAGCTCTCCCCTATAATCAATGTTTTGTGCGTAGATATCTTCATTGCTGCCATTTCGTAAATCCCACCAGGAAATTATTGCCCCGGCAAGTCCATCTGTTGATAGTACCGGATAACTTTGTACATCAGCTGCACCGCATATTTTTTTACCATTAGATAACCATTTAGGATTTCCATTATCATCTATCCATTGCGCATAAATATCTGCATCGGGTATATTTCTTAAATCCTGCCAGGTTACAATGATTCCTCCGCCTATATTATTTATGATGGAAATTTCTTGCTGATAGCTGGGAGCAAGACAAATATCTACACCGGCACTTCCCCATAAAAGATTTCCATCCAAATCAATTTTCTGAGAACCTATATTAGTATCCGTCGACTGGGCTTCCGTTATCCAAACGAGGTATACACTAGCAGCATTATCAAAACATAAAATTGGTTCTTTACAAGTTTTAGATGGTGGTGAGAGAAGTTTTCCATCGGTAGCCCATTGTACTTCTCCTGCAGAATTTATTCTTTGTCCAAAAATAACAC
>JADJMD010000002.1 GCA_016709765.1 Ignavibacteriales bacterium | reverse complement strand
ATTTCCACTGTGTTGTGTACCAGAACTGAGTTGTCCAGTCTAATAATTGATTGTCTGTACTATAAGATAAAATCCATTTCTGCTGATTTGTCCATCCATTAACACTATGCCAAAACTGGAGATATATAATCTATCATTAGATTATTGTTATTATAATGTTTGGTGTATAGACCTAAATTAGACCAGACGGTGTCGATCCATCCTTCTTGTAATGTTACTACTGTAAGGTTTCCGTTACTGTATTGATTTGTAAATCTATCTTCAATTACCCACTGGTTGCCATCCCAGATTTTTGATTCGCTTACAATTTCGTTATTGTTACCATCATAAGTGTGCACCTCTAATGCAGAGTTCTCCCAGTTGCTTTGCCATGTTTGATATAACTCTTCAGTTAGATTATTACCCACAAATGTATATTGATATCTTTCTACATTTTCCCAGGCAGAACCATTCCAACTTTGATATAATTCTTCGGTAAGTAAATTATTATTGAAATTGTATCTTGTGGCTTCTACATTTTCCCAATCAATACCATCCCAAGCTTGGTAAGTTTCTGAAATTGTGTTTTGGTGCCATCATATTCGTTAAAGCAGTCTTTCCGAATTAACCCAGTCGCCGCCATCCCAATTCTTGGTAATTTCCTCTGTTGCATTATCATTTTCATCGTAAGTAAACCAGGTCTGTAATTCATTAACCCACGCAGTACTATCCCAAGTTTCAGTTGTAATTAAATAAAAGACATTGTTTGAATCAATAAAATAGGAATCTCGCGTAACATTCTTCCAATTTCCATTTTCCCATATTTGCTCAAGAACTTCGGTAATATTAAACCCGCTATCAAGAACCTTGTGAGTTTTCAGCGTACGAGAATTTATTTCATTTTGCGCGATTGTGTTAAAATCATCTTGCTGTGTATAAACTATTTGAACAAAAAACAAAATGAAAATTATTATTGTTACTAATCTCATAAACATCTCCTCTATATTTTATGCGTTATGTTTTCAATAATTATTTTAGCAAGGTCATTTTTTTTGTGCTCACATAACTACCTGCTTCCATTCTAAATAAGTAAATTCCGGAAGAATATCCGTTTGCATTAAAATTAACATCATATCGCCCTGCATCCATTTCCTTGTTAATTAGAGTTGCAACTTCGCTGCCAAGAATATCATATATCTTGATAAGCACATTGCTTCTTTCCGGAACAGCAAATTTTATTTTTGTTGTTGGATTAAATGGATTTGGATAATTCTGCTCAAAGTTTAAATTCAGTTGGAATCGTTTCATCATCTTCAACGGCTGTAATTGTTTGCTGTTGATAAACGTACCAAAAACCTATTTGGTGCTGATTTACTGCGCTAACCGACTTACCAATAAATGGTTCACCTATAGTGCTGTTTAAAATGTAATTGGCATTAGATGTTTTATTACCACCCGCACTAATTACACTGTTGCTTATTTGATATTGCGAAAATGTAGTGCTTATAAAAAACATCGACATTAAAGCAACAACTATTATTTTATTTTTCATTTTATATTCCTTATTCATTTTACATTTATCCAAAGTATTAAGGATTAGCAGCAGCGATAAGCCTCCGTACCGCTGCCGCTTGTTATTCTATCCACCCAAAATCTTTTAATTATAATTTTTATTTCTCTTATTTATTTTCAAGTGTCTGTACACGTTTTGTCAAGTCCTCAATTATAGCTTGTTGTTCTTGCATTGCCTTAATTAGGATTGGAATTAGTTCTGTGTATGAAAGCATTTGCAGATCTTTGATACCATCGCCATCATCACCATTATATACTGTTATTAATTCCGGGAGAACCTTTTCTACATCTTGTGCGATCAGACCATATGATATATTATTTGGACTATTATCCGCTTTCATTTGATATGTCTTGGGTTGCAATTCCATTATAACATTCAACATATTATTAATCGGTTGGATATTCTTTTTAAGACGCATATCTGAAACTGGTGTATAGTTTCCATTTGTATTATCAAATCCCCCCATTGATGCGTCATTATAAAAAAGACGTAAAAAATTAGTAGACTGTGAAACATAAAATTGCCATCGATTGGAATTAGATGTCTGCTGCAGAGTAAAGCCTCCACCAGGCACATATTGATCGTGAACCAATTGAAGGTTGGTAACGGGTACATCTGTTCCGATACCCACATAACCACTTGGCTGCACTACTATTCTTTTATTTGAGGACCCCCCGGTGCTAACATACCAATTGTCAGCAGCTGTTAATCCAGTATAAGCTTTAAGAATACCACTCCTTACATAGCCATATCCGGAAGTTGCTGTGCTTTGCAAAGCATTTACGTATATGCTTGCCCAACCGGCATTATTTCCATTGTAATAAATGCCAACTTGTCCGTCACTAAGCACTTCTAATTGATGAGTTGGGGTTTCGGTTCCAACGCCTACATTTCCTGCGCGATCAAAAAGTCATTATGTTTTTAATTTGTGTATATCCATTATCAGCAGCAGTGTTTATTTTAAATTTTTGTTGATAAACATTAAAGGACCAGGCTTTGCCATCTACTGGCTGACCCTCTTCTAAAAAGGCCATTCCCAATCCACCACCCCGCGAAAGTTTTAAAGCTAAGCCTGAGGTTGAATTTGAATTAATCGTTAATGAATAGTCCGGGGTTGTTGTCCCTATTCCAATTTTATTTCCGTCATCAAATAAAACCGAATTGCCAAGAGTTGTACTGTTAGTAAATTTCGGGATATAGTTTGCCGTTCCGCTTCCGCCAATGCCGCTTCCGCCACCTGTTGAGGAAATTGTTAAATCGTTTCCGCTTGGTGTTATTGTTACGTTAGCGCCTGCCACAAGATTTACATCATTCTTTAACCCATTAACACTTTTTACAACTTCATCATCCGCAATCTTTGTTGCAGTAATACTTCCATCAGGCAACATTTAAACTATAAATACTGTAAGGAGCCGATGTTAGCGCAATGCGCGGGCAAGCTCTGTGCCTGCTGCTACAGCAATACCCAGCCAGAGAGCAGCATTAAATGTTGATGGTGGTATTGGTGTTACGCTTCCCAACTGTGTGTTAACAATACCATTTGAAACTGTGATTAATTTGGATTCTGACCAGATAGCCGCACCACCAGATTCAACATCATATAATTTAAATGTAAGATTGTAGTCCCCATTGGGAACAACAACTCCGGCAGCATCTTTTAGAATACCTTGATAGTTAATTGTTTCCGGTATGCCCTGTGAATAAATGCTTGTTAAAGTAAAAAGGCATATCAAAAGGACAAAAAAGAATGTAATTTTTTTCATAGTATTTCCCTTCTAAGAAAGATTGATGAATAAATTTATTCCATTTTATTTGTTTATACTAAAGTCATTTATGACTTTTCGTTTAATTAATAAATACCTTTACTTGCTGTGTTCTTTGTCAACCCTATTGTTTTCATAATCTACACCCAGTGTTTCGCTAACACCGTAAGCATCGGGATGCAGATATCTGCCAACATCTTTTCCTGTTTTGTTTTCCTCAACGGGAATTCTGTTCTTCTCTGCAAACTTATCGTGTCGTATTCCTGTTACCTGCCATGATACTTCTATGTTTGGTTTATCTGTTCTGATAATAAATTGATTGTTCTGAATCTTTTGCGAAACAATTGCCTGTGCAAAGTCCCCAATTACAGTTAACTGATAACGAAAATCCTGGTTAAGCGCTTCAAACCAATTAGGCATTGTGACTGTTGCATAACCTGAACCATCAGTAATGATGTTACCGTTATAAATGTTCATCATGTCGGGTGATTCTACAAAGGAGTGATAAAGATTTTTATTTGTTGGATCTAAAGGATGATCTATCTTAAAAGAGCCGCCACCTTTACTTATTGTTCCTGTTACATTCACATTCCCGGAAAAATATCCCGCCCAAGATGTTGCACCACCAGTAGTTGTACCATATATGCCAATATTAGTACCTATGCCTCCCATAGCTTCACCATACACACCATAGTTATAACCAGCACCTCCTTGAAATATAACTCCCTGAACACCGCTATAGTAGGATGACCCGGTTGGTTGTACTACGCCACGAACACCAACAAAACCACCTTGAAAGTATCCACCATAACCATAGTAGTCGGCGGGGACAGATTTTCCATAAACACCAACCGCATCTTTGTCGCCTGTTCCTAGAAACTCACCGTGTAAAGCATGGGCATCGTGTGATAATGAATCTGTTATAAAATACCCTGCATATTTTCTGTTAGTTGCAATGTGCAATGGATACAATGGAGTTTCCGTTCCAATCCCAACATTACCCTCTCTGTCAAATGTCATTAAATTCTTTAATGTTGTTATGCCATCATCTCCTGCTGCATTAATTCTTAATTTTTGGTTCCAACATTCAAAAGACCAACCTCTTAATGATGTTGGCTGGACATCTTCCATTATGGCTAATCCAATTAATCCACCGCCGGCTCTAGATACTTTAAGTCCCCGCCCAAAAGTTGGAGTAGAATTAATTGTAAAACTAAAATCCGGCGTAGTTGTTCCTAATCCAATTCTACTGCCTGCATCATACAAGGTAGAACTTCCGAGAGTTGTGCTGTTTGTAAACATTGGAATAAAATTGCTGCTTCCGCTTCCCCCTATTGTTCCTCCTCCTCCGCCGGTTGATGAGATTGTCAAATCATTTCCACTTGGTGTTATTGTAACATTACTTCCTGCGACCAGGTTAACAATATCTTTTATTCCGTTTACGCTTTTTACAACTTCACCATCAGCAATTTTAGAAGCTGTCAAGCTTCCATCAGGCACAGTCATACTTAAAAAACTATACGGTACAGATGTTAATGGTATTCTTAGAGAAAGCGGAGTCCCGCCATTAATAATTATGCTTAACCATGCTGGGTTTTCAAATATTGTTTGAGGAATTGGTGCGATAGTTCCTAATTCTGCGTTTAATATTCCATCAATTACATTTATGGTCTGCAACTCTTCCCAAAAGACAGTTCCACCCGACTCCGCTTCACATAATTGAAAAATTATATTATAATTACCATCCGGAACAACTACACCAGATGCATCTTTTAAAATACCCTGGTAGTTAATTGTTTCTGGTATGCCTTGTGAATAATTGTTTGAATAAACAAAAAGAATAATGACAAGTAGTAATGTTAGTTTTTTCATTTTAACTCTTCCCAATAATTAAACAAGTTATTTAGAAGCTAATTTTTATTTAAAGTGCAAATAGCAAAGAAAGCAAAAGAGCTGTGTAAACAATTTTGAAAAAATCATTTTTGAAATTTTTTAAATCATATCTTATAACGGTTTTCATCCCTTTCACTCCTTTAAAAAAGGTTAAAAAATATCAGCATTAATGCCACCGTGACAATTATTAGCAGAACGTAAACGCTTATCTCAAGATGTTTTTCTCGTTTTTTTATTTGATTATCCGATCTCCCATCAACACTAAATTCTTTTCTTTCAGCTGGCTTCATCAGCAAAAACCTTTCTTTAGAATTCTTGATATTTGATAAGACAAAGTGATTTTATTAAACACAGCAAATCTTTTATGCAAAAGTAGATTTTTAGTGAGGTAGTAAATTGCTTTTTTGATTCAATGTTTTGCTGTTTTGATGCAAAATGAAGAAAGATTGGTTGCGAAATGTTAAATGTTAATATTATTTGTGCGGCACTGTGGTGGCTGTCTAAAAAGTTGTGATTAGTGTCATTCCCGCATAGGGAATCCAAAAAATTAAAATACAAAACAGATTCCCACTGGAGTTTATCCTGATGTAAATCGGGGGGGGGGGAATGTCAACTCTGTATTTCTGACTTTTGAGATACCTTTAGGGTTTTAATTGCTTTGCCTAAACTCGGATGGTAAGCAACTAAAATGTTTTTGAAATGCTCGAGTAAATTGTGCGGGACTTCCAAAACCAACTTCATAAGCAATTTGTGTGATGCTTAATTTGTTTTCAACAATCATTTGGGCGGCACGTTTTAACTTGTAGGTTCTTATAAATTCCCCTGGTCCTAGATTTGTAATTGCCTGTAATTTTCTATTCAGCTGGCTGCGGCTAACAAAAAGTTCGTGTGCAAGGTTATCGCTTGTAAAGCTTTCGTTCATAAGATTTTTTTCTATGGTATCAATTATTTTTTTGACAAGTTCTTTATCCATAGAATTTGTAGATAATGATTCCGGCGTAATCAGAATTTCTTTACCAAATTTTTCACGAAGATGTTTTCGTTGGGTGATGAGATTTTTAATACAAATCGATAATTCAGTAAAGTTAAATGGTTTTGTTAGATATACATCAGCACCTGTTTCTAATCCTTCAATTTTGCTTTGCTGTGTAGCTTTGGCAGTTAACAATATCACAGGAATGTGACTTGTTTTCCAATCTGTTTTTATTTTTTTACAAAACTGAAAACCATCCATTCCGGGCATCATAACATCGCTGATAATTAAATCCGGCAGACTGTGTTGAACAATATCGAGTCCCGCTTCGGCGTCTTCTGCAAGTAAAACATTGTAATCTGTATTTAGAATATCGTTAACATAATTACGCACATCGGGTGTATCTTCTACAAAAAGAATTAATGGTTTTTCGTTTTGATATTTTGCACTAGCCGGTTCAAAACTATTTTCATTATCATCGATATTTAAAGCAACAATGGCATCACCATTAAAATTATTTTTCTCTTCGGATAGTTTTTCTAACTCGTAATCTTTTAATATTGGAACAGTAATAACAAACTCCGTTCCTTCACCTTCAGAACTATTTACGGTAATTTCCCATTTATGCAGCAGCACTAATTCTTTTACAAGCGCCAAACCTATTCCAGATCCGCCTGCAACTCGTTTTGATGAATCTTCACCCTGATAGAATCTATCAAATATTTTTGATAGTTGTTCCTTTGGTATTCCAATGCCTGTATCGGTAACAGAAACTTTTGCAATATCCAAATCACTTTTCTTTTCTATTGACAAATCAACAGTAATTATTCCGCCAATGGGTGTAAACTTAAACGCATTACTCAGCAGGTTGTTAATAATTTTTTCAAACTTGTCTTTGTCTATCAGCACAGATACAAAATCTACTGCTGAGTTAAAACTAAATTTAATATTATTACGCTCCGCCAAAGCGGTAAACGAATCAGTAAAGGTTTTTATCAGCTTAACTAAATTCTGCGTTTCAGTTTTTAATGGAATTGATTCTGCTTCCAGTTGGGATAGCTCAAGCAACTGATCAATAAGCTGCTGTAGTTTTTCTGTGTTGCGTAACAGCAGATTATAGTATTGTGATTTGTTCTCTTTAATTCTTCCGCTAATTAATTCTTCAAGCGGACCTTTGATAAGCATTAATGGTGTGCGAAACTCATAGAGAGAGATTTGCAAAAAATCGAGATTTCATTTTTTCTATTTCACGAAAATGATATGACTCAAGTTCGCGGTATTTTAATTCGTGCTGAAGTTTTACTCGATTTGCCTGAAATTTTATTATTCCCCAAATACCGACAACAAAAACAGCAAAGTATAAAACGACTGCCCACCCTGTTTGCCACCATGGGGGTGAAATTATCACACGGATTGATGCAGTGTTATCATTCCAGACACCATCGCTGTTTGTTGATTTTACTTTAAATACATATTTGCCCGGATTAAGATTTGTATAAGTTACAAACCTACGTGTGCCGCTTTGTATCCAATCTTTATCAAATCCCTCCATTTGATAAGCATATTTAATTGAATTAGTGCTATTATAATCAAGGGCAGAAAATTCCAATGAAAAAAACATTATCCGTGTGTGAGAGAGTAATTCCATCAGTGTAAAAAAATATTTTTTGAAAACGAAGAGTTTGTATTAACATTAACAGATTTATTAAAAATTTGAAAGTCCGTAAACACAATCGGTGGTTGATAGGTTGATTGTACTATTTTATTCGGGCTAAAATAATTAAGCCCCGCGGTACTGCCCATTAAAATTAAATTGCTTTTTAGTCGTAATGTAGAAATAAAATTAAAATCATTTCCAATCACGCCATCTGCAGAGGAATAATTTGTAAACGTGTTTTTTTGTAAATCAAAAAATGATATCCCGGAACTTGTGCCTAACCACAAATTTCCATTTTCATCTTCAACAATACTTTTTATAGAATTATCGGCAAGCCCATCTTCATTTGTATAACATTCTATTTTAATATCTGCGGAAGATTTCTTAAACCCATCATCAGAATTATTAATAATAAGTTTATTTAATCCATTATTGGTTCCAACCCAAAGCGTAGTTGTGTTATCATCATTTCTCTGTTTTGATTCTGCAATTGAATAAATACTATTGCTGCTTAATCCGTTTTTATTTTTTTGATCATAATTAAAACGATAAAAAGTACCGCCGTTTTGTTCATCAAATAAATTTAACCCGCCGCCGTTTGTTCCTATCCAAATTCTATCTTTGCCGTCTTGATAAATTACCCAAACATCATCATGGCTTAATGAATTTGGTTTATCAGTAAAGTGATGCCAATGATTTACTTTGTTTGTTGTTGTGTTTAATCTTGCCAGACCAACTCCCCAATAACCAACCCACACATTGTTTTTGTTATCCACCAAAAGAGATTTTACAAAATCCCTTGAGGAAGATTGTATGATATTATCAATTACGTTTATTTGGGATAGTTGATTTGTGTTATAGCTATAATGAAGCAATCCAAAACCATAAGTTCCAACCCAAAGATCGTTGTTAGCCCCTGCAGATAGTGCCCAAATATTTTCTGAAGCAAGTTTTCTGTTTTTACTTGGTGCACTATTTTTATTTGTGTCGTTTGATTTGAATAATCCATTATCAGTTCCAAACCACAGCGAACCATTTTGAGTTTGTGCAATAGCTTTTATATTCAGTTTGTTTAGTTCGTCAGAATTAAAATAATTATCCGCAAACGGCTGTGTGTTATTAAATTTAATGTTTTTATCAGAGAAGTAATTTAAGCCGTTGTGAGTCGCTATCCACAAAACACCAGAGCGGTCTTTAATAACATCATTAACTTGATTGCTAATTAAACTATGCGAATCATTTTTATCGTATAAAAATCTATTAAAAATATTTTTGGTTATGTTGTATCTTATCAAACCTGAATAAGAATTTATCCAGAGAATTCTATCCTCATCAACGTTCTCTTCTAATACAAAAGCACAGCTTGTTCCAAATTGCAACTTATCCGGATTAGGTATTTTGACCTGTGTAAATAATTCTGGTGCACGGCTTAATATTGTTAACCCGTTTGCGGTTCCAATCCATAATTTATTTTTTTCAAATTGTGATGGGGTAATTGCCCATATCAAATTATCTGATAAAGAATTGTTGTTCTCAATGCTCTTAAAGTAATGCTTGAATTTTGTTAATGATGTTTTAGGATTTAATTTATTAAGACCGTTAAAAGTGCCAATCCAGATATTGCCTGATTCGTCTTCAATAATTGATGAAATATAATTGTTGCTTATTGTTTTTGAATCATTGGGATTGTGATACCAGCGTGCTGTTTTACCTGTTGCGGGATTTAATTTGTAAACGCCGCTTCTGTATGTGCCAATCCATATTGAATCCTTGCTGTCAATATAAATTGTTGTAATCGGATTTTCTTTTGTGATGTCTGATTTTATCTGCCAATGTGTAAACTTATTAAAAACAGGATCGTAACAATTTATAAAACCGTTTTTTGTTCCCATCCAAAGTTTGCCCACACGGTCTTCAGTAATTGTCCAAATAGAATTATCTGAAAGTGAATTTTTATCACTCGGATTATTTCTAAAAATTTTAAACTCATAACCATCAAATCGATTTAATCCATCATCAGTAGCAAACCATAAAAATCCTAGATGGTCTTGCAATAAATCGTAAACATAATTATTAGAAAGCCCATCATTGGTTGTAAGTCTATTAAAGGGGATTGATTGGGCAGTTACATTGGCAGAAAATAAAATTGCAATGATAAAACAGAAATGAAAAAAAAGATTTTTATTAATTAAATGCTGCATAAAAAATATTGAATGGTTATTAACAAGAATCTAAACCACAAATTAAGAAATACCAAAAGTTTATAATTATAAAGAAGCATATTTTAATTAAACTTGCAAGTATGTTTGATGTGGAGCGATAATTGACAATTGTTAAGTATTATAAATACTTTTGATTCTTGTGCAGCAGTAAACTTATTTGCTTGCTATGGCTAAACAGTTAATAATGGTTGATTGATATTTGGACCACAGCCCTTTAATTTGAAATTAAGATTTTAATAATTTGTCAAAGGGAGGTTCGTTTATGAATAGTATCCTTCACCTCTTACAGATGCATGTCCATACGTAATATTAAATCACTATCGCATTTATTCACTTAATGGGAGAAAATATATGAAAGTATTTTTGCGATTCCTTACACCATTTCTATTAACCTTTCTCTTTATCAGCTGCGCCACAGTTAAACCACCAATTATTGAAGATGTATCAAACACAAAACAAATTGTTAGCAAAACAATTTTGAACCAGCAAGAAAGATTTTTAAAAAGAAAGGTTGCCATTGCACGTTTTTCTAATGAAACAAAATACGGTCGTGGTTTTTTTGATAAAGAAAATGAAGACCGCTTAGGAAAACAAGCGATGGACATCTTGTCCTCAAAACTTGTTGAAACTGAAAAGTTTTTATTGCTTGAGCGTTCAGACCTTGATCAAATAGCAAAAGAAAAAGAGATCGCTAATTTAAAATCATTTGATATTCCTGCTGAATATTTAATTGTCGGTTCAATAACAGAGTTTGGTAGAAAATCCACCAGCGATGTTGGAATATTTAGCAGAACAAAAAAACAAACAGCGTATGCAAAGGTTTCAATAAGATTAGTTGATGTTAAAACCAGCCAAATCATTTACTCAGAAGAGGGTGAAGGTGAAGC
The DNA here is from genome assembly GCA_016709765.1 of Ignavibacteriales bacterium. Classification (NCBI taxonomy): domain Bacteria; kingdom Pseudomonadati; phylum Ignavibacteriota; class Ignavibacteria; order Ignavibacteriales; species Ignavibacteriales bacterium. The sequence continues at coordinate 13,227 of JADJMD010000002.1, read as the reverse complement.
ATTTGTTGAAGCAGGTACAGTTTTGGGAGTTGGGGAAACTGCTGAATACGATGCAACGCTAAATGATAAGGTTATTAACGCCGCAATTTCAAAACTTGTAAATAACATTGTTGAGCGGTTACTCGATAGCCCATGGAAATCATATCTAATCGCTTTTGAAGATGGCAACTACTTTATTGGCGGTGGTGAAAAGCAAGGAATTAAAATTGGTGACGAGTTTGATGTTTATAAAAAAGGAAATGTAGTTAAAAATCCACAGACAAATATTGATATTGAATTACCGGGAAAAGTTGTTGGGAAAATAAAAGTAATTTCTACTGTTCCCGGATCAGAAGTAACAGAACTTTCAATATGCTCTAAACTTTCTGGAGAATTGCCCTTGCAAGATTTTTCAGATTATTATGTTCAAGAACAATAAACAGGGAGAAAAATAAATGAGAAGATTTGTCATTATAATATTTTCTATTCTTTTCCTTACCTCTTGCGGCGGATATAAGACCGGAGTTTTGGAAAAAGAAAGCAGCGGTTATATAAAGTTTATTGGTAATACACTCAACGCTTCAGTTGAAATCGGTGAATCAATAAATTTTTCTATTAATCCCGAAACCAATCTCTATAAACTCAATCCCGGAAAATATACTGTAAGAGTTTACAGAGATAACAATCTAGTTGTTGAAAGAATCTTAATTATACAATCTCAAAACACAATCGAGCTGGAGGTACCGTGAAAATATTCTTATTGCTGAGTTTTGTTTTACCCTTAATGATTGTTGGATGTGGAACCACATCAAAAGACACTTTTTATTGGGGTAACTATTCCACAACTCTTTACGATTACAAAAAAAATCCTGATGAAAAAACACTTGAAGCACATAAAAAAGAATTGTTGTCTGTTATGGAAAATTCTGGAAAGAAAAACAAAATTGTGCCTCCCGGTGTAAATGCGGAGTATGGATATCTTTTATTGAAAGAAGGACAAGAGAACGAAGGCTTTGAATATCTTGCAAAGGAAATCGAGCTTTATCCTGAATCAATAGTATTTATAAGCAGAATTAAAGACGAATATAATAAGGGGAAACAATGAAAATTATATTATCACTAATTGTTGGATTCTTATTGATAAATTTAGTTGGCTGTGCAACTTATATTACCAAAGAAGAATTTGCTCCTAAAATGTATGTGGAGCGGCCTTTAAGCATTCTTGTATTACCTCCGATGAATAACTCCACCGCTGCGGATGCTAAGGATTATTATATGACAACGGTAGCAGAACCTCTCACCAATAGCGGATATTATGTTTATCCCATGGAAATAGTAGGGGATATTTTGCAGCAGGAGGGTTTATATGATACAGAAACAATGCTCAACGTTCCACTAGATAAGTTTAAAGAGTACTTTGGTGCCGACGCAGTAATGTATGTTACTATTCAAGAATGGGATACTAAATATTTTATAACTTCAGGAAGTGTTGATGTTAAAGTAAAGTGCGAATTAAAATCAACAACCTCTGGAGAAGATATTTGGTTCTATGATGATAAAATTTCTGTAAATACCAGCGGTTCAAGTGGCGGCGGTGGTGGTTGGATTGGATTATTAGCACAAGTTGTAACAACCGCAATACAAACAGCTGCAACAGATTATGTTCCCGTGGCTAGAGATGTAAACAAAAATATTTTTCTTGCAATGCCATTTGGGAAGTACAATCCAAAATTTGATAAAGATCAAAAGACAAAATAAAAAAGAAAGAAACCGCCAAAAAGTAATTCTTTGTTTTATAATATTTTTTGTTGTCTGCTTTATTAAATCAGTGGGAATGGTTAAGTTATTGGTAAATACAATGGAGTTTTAAATGAAACCATTTTTTTTACTTCTGTTAACCATTCTCACTCTTTTTTCTTCTCCTCTCACAACAATCGCTCAATGGTCAAACAATCCGGCAGTTAATCTTACTGTCTGCGATACAACTGGTGAGCAAGCACTTGCAAAAATAGGATCGACATCAGATGGCGGCTGCTACATTTCCTGGTTTGATAATAGAAGCGGAAGTTATGCTGTTTACTTGCAGCGATTAGATCCGCTTGGTAATAAATTATGGACACCTAATGGATTACTAATTAGTAATAATCCACAATCCAGCTCTCTAGTTGATTATGATTTACTAGTAGATGCAGATGATAATGCAATCATTGCATTTACTGATACAAGAAATAGCGGGAATCTAAATCCATTTGTTTATGCTATTTCTCCAACCGGTGTTTTTCTTTGGGGCACAAACGGAATAGATTTAAATCCCACAGCAGATTTTCAAGCAAATCCAAAACTTGCACAAACTGATGATGGCAATATTGTTGTTGCATGGATTATCGCCGCAACAAGATATCAAGTTGGATTACAAAAAATTTCTCCCACTGGTTTAAAACTTTGGGGAACAAATCCAATCATTCTTCAATCCGCAACAGAAGGTTACGGTTATCCGGATATTGTTAGGTCAGACAGCGGCGGAGTTGTTTTATTTCATACAGCCACAACAGGTAATTTCCCAGCACAAACTGTTAAACTTCGTGCAAAAAAAATTACATCTGCAGGATCTATTAGCTGGGCTGTTAACATTCAAGACCTTGGAAAGATAGCTGCTTTTACTGTCCCTAAAGTTTACTCTGATAATAATAATGGCGGTTTGATTGCATGACATGATGATAGAGATAATAATTCATTACAAAGTGCATTTGTACAAAGGGTTTCATCAAGCGGTTCACTTTACTTTCCTGTTGATGGAGCAGAACTTTCTTTAATGGCTAACAGACACAAGTTTAATCCTGTTGTTGCTTTTGATAATCTAACAAATGAAACCTATGCTTTTGGGTGGAAACTGAACCGAATCAAAATCAAAATGGAATAAGCGGACAAAAACTTTCTTCAAACGGAACACGACAATGGACCGATAACGCAAAAATATTTAAAGATCTTAGCGTTGCATTTACAACTTCAATAAGTTACTTAACTGCTGAAATGGGAAACAGCCGAGCATATTTATATTATCTAGAAGGCAATGGATCCGGACTTAACGATAAAGTTGAAGGATTTGCTTGCGATGCTAACAGTGATTTTCTTTGGACAGGAAATTTTGTAACCCTTTCCAATCCAACAAGCGATAAATTACAAATGGTTTCTACCGTTGATGTTTTTAAAAACTGTAAACTTGCATGGGGTGATGATAGGTTAGATGGAGCAGGAATTTACGCACAGGATATAAACCCCGATGGGCAGCTTGGTAATTCTGTAACACCGGTTGAATTGGTTTCTTTCTCGGCAAATGTTGTCAGCAACACAGTTAGTTTAAATTGGATCACTGCAACGGAACTTAACAACACTGGATTTGATATTGAGCGCTCTGTCATTTCGAACGAAGTGAGAAATCTTAACTGGCACTCAATTGGTTTTGTTAGTGGAAACGGTACAACTTCCGAATCTAATACATATTCTTTTTCCGATGAAAAGATTTCAAGCGAAAAATATTCTTACCGCTTAAAGCAAATTGATTTTGATGGAACCTTTTCATACTCTAACACAATAGAAGTTGATTTAAGTCTGCTGCAGACATTTAAACTTGAGCAGAATTACCCAAATCCGTTTAATCCTTCAACAAAAATTAGATATTCAATCCCTTCTGTCAGTTCGGCTAAAGTTGGAAGTCTTAACGTTACTTTAAAAGTTTATGATGTTCTTGGCAATGAAGTCGCCACGCTGGTTAATGAAAATCAGTCCGCTGGTAATTATGAAATTAATTTTGATGCAAAAATTTTATCAAGCGGAATTTATTTCTATAAATTACAGGCTGGTAATTTTAGTCAATCAATCAAAATGATTTTATTAAAATAAGTCTTTGCCTTTAAAGGACGGTTTAATTGCCGTCCTTTTATTATATTTTTTCTGTGGCGTTCAATTTTTCAAGATCAACAATTGTTTCTCCGGTTTCATCAGTTGAAAAAGCACGAACAAATTTCACATCCCAATCCATTTCATTATACTTATAAGAATTTCGTGTAATTACAGTCTGAGAAAAACTGTCATCAAATCCTTTGATCATAATTAATAGCTCTGCTTCTAGTTCTTTAAGCTCATTTTGGGTTTTTCCAAATAAGGGACTGTCTTCATCTATTTGATGCACAATTGTCCAGGGTAATGGAAAATAATAAATGAATTTAATATCCAGCTTAAGCGGAAAATATTTTCTTGTAAACTGATTGTTGCTTTTATCTAAGTAAGTCATCATTGCGTTTGCCTCCATTTCCATCATAACATTAGCACGAGAATTTGCAACCCGAAACATTAAAGCTTTTCCATCTTTAAATGTTGTTATGATGGCCTTATCACTAAAAATAATTTTTGCTGATGGTTTTGAAAATCTGCCATACAATAACCCGGTGGCAAGAGCAAAGCTCAATATTCCTGTCATCGATTCTATTGAAGCAATTATGTTCGAAAAAATTCCGGATGGATGCATTCCGCCATAACCAACAGTAGCAAAGGTTTGAACGCTAAAGAAAAACGTGTTTAAAAAAGATTGTAATCCATCTTGGACTTCAGCATTAACAAGGTTTTCAATTCCTGCCAGCTGATAAAGAATCGCAAATAATAAATTAACAGATATAAATCCTACGAAGACAATTAAAAGAAACTTTGGCCATGAGATGCTAGTGAGATAATGAAATGCATTTACGGATGATAGTCCGCCGCCAATTCTTTTGATATTAAAAGAGCCATCTTTATTTATAATTCTCTTGGTGTGTTTTAAATATTTTTCACCTAAGCCGGGATCCTGTGATTGCTTAAACATATTATTATGATTAGTTATTAATTATTGTTGGTGAAGATATGAAATGAAATTGATATTTTTTGTGGTTTTTAAATTTTATAATTATCCAATTCCTCGTTAAGCCATTCATCAATTAACTCTTGTCTCTATTGAGTGTTTTATCTAAGTTTTGATAGAAATTAATAATTACAGATAAAATGAATCAGTCAAACTCTACAAATAAAACTGAAAAAAAAATTTCATCAGACAATCCGCGATGATTTAAGAAATATAAATCTTAAAAAAGAAATACAATCCGAATATAAAAGTCTGGGTAACTTTTATCTAAATTCAGAAAATAAAGCCAAACTTGAATCAATGTTTTTTATTCCAAGATGGATTCATAAAACTAAATGGCTCATAAAAAGTATGTTTCTTCATTTAACGCCCTTGCGCCGTATTTTGGTTCTTGTTGGTATTTTCTCTTTACTTATCAACCGAAGTGGATTTTCATTCGGAAGCAATTCTATAATCGTTGATTTTAGTTTCTTGGGCGGATTACTAATCCTGTTTGTGCTGGCTGTTGAATTAAAGGATAAGCTTTTGGCGAAAAGTGAACTTGAAGCGGGGCGAAAAGTTCAAAAAGAATTAATGCCTGAGCAGGATATACAAATAGCAGGATGGAAACTCTGGTTATTTACTTCACCCGCAAATGAAGTCGGTGGAGATTTAATAGACTTCTTGCGCTTAGATGAAAACAATTATGTTATAACAATTGCAGATGTTGCCGGCAAAGGATTAAAAGCCGCACTTCTTACTTCAAAATTACAAGCGACTATTCGGGCACTGGCAACAGAAATTAATTCTTTATCCGACCTGGGAAAGAAAATCAATAAAATTTTCCATCGGGATAGTACTCCAAGTTTGTTTGCATCTATGCTGCTTTTTAAAATTGATACAAACTCAGGAAAAGTGGAATACATTAATGCGGGTCATTTTTCTCCTTTGATTATTAGCAACAATGAAATAAAAGAATTTTCTAAAGGCGGTGCCGCCCTGGGAATTATATCAGATTCTAATTATAAAGAGCAGTCAATTGTGCTCGAAAACAATGATCTCTTTATTGCTTATTCAGATGGGGTGTTTGAAGCACAAAATGAACACGATGAATTTTTTGCATGCAAAGATTCTTTAAGCTGATTAAAAACTCTTCAAATGATTCACCACAGCAAATTGGCAAATATATAATCTCCCAATTAGAACAATTCGTTGGGGATTATCCTGCTAGTGACGATATATCTTTAATCATAATGAAGAGAAATTCTTAACAAAATATCTAAACAGAAAAAGTTTTTTTCATAATATTACCGTATCGCTGGCTTATTGGAAAGGGAGTTGAAATATTTTTAAGATATAGATTATAGTTTCTAAATCCGGCTTTCTCGATCCTGTCTAGAAACAACATATTAACAATTGTAGCGCGATGAATTCTTAAAAAATCTTTTGCAGGTAAAGTCTCAACCCAATTTCTTATCGATTTTCTAACAATAATTTTACAGTTATCATCCGTTTTTACTTTAGAATATTCTTTAAGTGCAGTTATGCAGACTATTTTTGAAAATTCTACAAGTTTTAATTTTGTACCGATTTTAATAAGTATATGGTCTGTTTTTTTTGAATGTTCAGAAAAAGCATTTTCAGTTGAAATAATTTTATCAGTTAAATTCTGTTTTATCACTTCAATTTTTCTTAACCGTTTTCTTATCGACCTTAAAAGTGATTCGTGATTTACAGGCTTTATCAGAACATCATCTGCACCCAATTCCATTGCCGCTCTAATGTGACCATTCTGTGATGCTGATGTGATAACAAGTAAAGGAATACATTCCGTTGAAGGACTGCTGTTTAAATTTTTAATAACAATCAGTTCCTTTTCATAATCATCCAGATCGCATATCATAACATCAGGTAGATATCTATCCGCTATTTTCAAACCATCAGTCTCGCCGGCAGTTACATAAGTGCTGTATCCCGCAGATTCCAATGCATTTTGAAATTCAAAATCCTGTTCCTGGCTGCTATGTATTATTAATATTTTTTCAATCAGTTTCTAACTGAATTTCTAAAATTATTTATGTTTAATTCAAATTTAGTTTTACTAAATAAAGGAAACAATAAAAAGCAAATAACAAACTCTAATGCTAAACTAACTCGTTTACAACAGCTATGTCGCGCTTGTTGATTATTTAATTTAGTACAAAAACAGAAATACATAAAATTGGACAATTAATTTTCTCTTTTATGGAAAACAAGAAATCTAATCATCACCTTTTCAGTACTTACCAATCTTATTTATTAATAATTAAAGGAATTACTAATGATTAATATTTTCACAAAATATCTTTTTGCTTTAGTTATATGTTTGATGAGCGTTGCATTTGCACAGGATTTAAGTCTTACCGTTAGTGCAGATTTAGTCAGCAGATACATCTGGCGCGGAATTGATGTGAATGATGCAGTAAACATCCAGCCAAACTTATCTTTAGCTGTCGGCGGATTTAGTGCCGGATTCTGGGGTTCATACAGCTTATCAAACAATCCTATAGACAATACTTTTAATCAGGAAATTGATACGATGGATTTCTTATTCATTTGCTTTTGAAAACGGAATGAGTGTTGGTGCGCTGGTAACTGATTATTATTATCCTAATGCTGGAATCAAGTGGGGAAACTTTAATAACTATGACGATCCAAAAGGATCGGGGGCACACACAATTGAAACAGGATTGCTTTTAAAGGGTCCTGACTCTTTTCCAATTTCACTTTCCGGTTTTATCAATGTTTATAACGATGCCGGCAGCAATACATATTTTCAAATTGATTACCCGGCTACTGTGGCCAAAGTTCCTCTTAACTTTTTTGTCGGCGCTTCAGGCGGCAGCAAAGAAAATCCTGGTTACTATGGAACAGAATCATTTAATGTTATCAACATCGGTGTAAAAGCAACAAAAGAGTTAAAGATAACTGATGAATATGGCTTGCCAGTTTCGGTTTCATTTATAATTAATCCTAGAACTGAAATTTCTTATCTCGTTTTCGGTTTGACTTTTTAATGTTTCAAATAATTTAACTATTAATAAAAGGAGCTACTTATGTTCGATACCGGTAGTACTGGATTTATGCTCATTGCAACCAGTCTTGTAATGCTTATGACTCCTGGTCTTGCTTTTTTCTACGGCGGACTTGTTGGCAGAAAAAATGTTCTTGCAATAATGATTCAAAGTTTTGTTTCTCTCGGCTGGACGACTGTTATCTGGTTCGCTTTCGGATTTTCACTTTGCTTTAGCGGTGGTGAAGGCGGATTAATCGGCAATCTTAATATGGCTTTTCTTGCCGGAACAGATCTCAATTCTGTTTTTACAGGTAATCATCAAATCCCGCTTTACGTTTTCTGTTTGTACCAGATGATGTTTGCAATAATTACACCTGCATTAATCACAGGTGCATTCACTAATCGTGTTCGATTCCCCGCCTATCTTATGTTTCTAACAGCTTGGCTTGTCTTTCTATATTTCCCGCTCGTTCACATGGTCTGGGGCGGCGGTATGTTAGCTCAATGGGGTGTCTTGGATTTTGCAGGTGGAATAGTTGTTCACGCTAGCGCCGGTATGGCTGCACTTGCTTCGGTTTTTTATGTTGGAAAAAGAAATATTACAGAACGCGGACCGCACAGCATTCCTCTTGTTGCTCTTGGAACCGGTTTGTTGTGGTTCGGATGGTATGGATTTAATGCGGGAAGTGAATTACAGGTTGATGCAATTACGGGACTTGCATTTTAAATACAGATGTTGCCGCTTCGTTTGCTGCAATCACCTGGCTGTTGCTGGTAATGGACACTTGAGAAGAAACCAAAGTTTGTTGGTTTATTAACGGGTGCGGTTGCAGGTCTTGCAACTATCACACCCGCAGCAGGATTTGTTACTGTTCAAAGTGCCGCTATTATAGGAATTATAGCCGGACTAGTTTGCTACTTTGCAGTTTCCTTAAAAAACAAAATGCATTGGGATGACGCTCTTGATGTTTGGGGTGTTCATGGTGTTGGCGGTTCAATTGGAGTTATTTTACTCGGATTGTTTGCCACAAGTGCTGTTAATCCTATGGTTACAACAAACGGCGTACTAATGGGCGGCGGTTTTGATTTCTTCTGGAAACAGGTTATAACGGTTCTTGGTGTTTGTGTATATGCTTTTGTTTTTTCTTATGTAATGCTTTGGGTAATTAATTTTATCACTCCCGTTAAGGTTACAAAAGAAGAAGAAGAAGCCGGATTAGATAGCTCACTTCACGGTGAAATGGCTTACGAACAGGATTAATTTTTTTTTGTGATTTGTTTCTAAAAGGACACGAGATCATCGTGTTCTTTTTTATTTAATTGCCATTAAACTAAGTGTCATTTCGAGCGCAGCGAGAAATCTTTCCCTCTCTTCATTTATTTTTTCCTGTCATCCTGGTAGGCAGACGTGAGAATCTTTTCTTTTATTTACTTTGTATGTCATTCCCACGCAGGTGGGAATCTGTTTGAACTGTCCTTTTTGCCAACCGCAGACTGTGAACTGCAAACTTCTATTTTCCGTTTCACCTTTGATATTATCTATCGTTATTTTTGCAGATAGCGGACCAAAGGCTGCCTGCTATTAAATTTTATTTATGATAACCATTGGTTAATATTTTTTTTATTTTTAAATGTTTATCAAGGGAGAAAAAAATGAAAAGACTTAGTACACACCAATTTTTATTAGTTGTTCTTTTCTTTGTGATAATTTTACCTGCTCGCATCTATAGTCAACCAAACGATTCACAGATTACAAAAGTAGAAAATGGATTACTGCCATATACGCTGATTGAGGGAGAGCCTTCATTCAATTTGCATGACCGAATGGAATATTATAAAGTTCCGGGAGTCAGTATCGCTGTTATTAAAGATTATAAAATTGAATGGACTAAACAATACGGCTTTATGGATTCTGAAATTCAAAATCCCGTTACAGATAAAACATTATTTAATGTCGGCTCTTTAAGTAAAGGCGTAGCCGCACTTACAGTATTAAACTTGGTTAATGAAGAAAAAATTGATTTAAATAAAAACATTAACGAACAATTGATCTCCTGGAAAGTGCCTGAAAATGAGTTTACTGCACAACAAGCTGTTACCCCATTTCTTTTAATGAACCACAGCGGTGGCGCAATGTTCCTTCCTGGTGTTGTATATCTGGCAAACAATTTCCCAACAAATCTTCAGATACTTAATGGAGAAAGTCCATCTCAAACAAAAGCTGTGGTTATTGATAAAATACCGGGAACTGAATTTCAATACTCAAATGCCGGATATTCTATTTTACAACAATTAGCGGTTGATGTTGAAGGAAAACCTTTTCCTAAAATAGTAAGTGAAAGAATGTTTGAACCTCTTAAAATGTACAGCACTACTTTTGAACAGCCCCTGCCCGAAGAATTAATTAAAATTGCCTGTGCCGGACACGAGAGCAGCGGATTACCACTTTTGGCTAAAAGATATTTTTTCCCCAATATGGCTGCCGGTGGATTATGGACCACTACTGAAGATTATTCTAAATATATTATCGAGCTTCAGAAATCTTATCTGGGTAAGTCTAATAATATAATCTCACCTGAACTGACTAAAGAAATGTTATCGCCGCACGTTTCAAAACAATATGGACTTGGTGTATTTATGAGAGAAATGTTCGGAGAGATAAATTACTTTGGGCATATGGGAGACAGCAGAGGATTTTTTGCCGGATTTGTATCTCATCTAAATGATGGTTACGGCGCGGTTGTTTTTACAAACGGACAAAATGGGGCTAACTTAATCAGAGAAATAACAAATGGTATTGCCAAAGTTTATGGCTGGGAAAAATATCTTCCAGGTGAAAATAAAATTGTAGTTATAGAGGATGAAATTGCCGATAAATATTGCGGACGATATTCCCTGGGATCTGACGATTACTTTGAAGTACACAAAGACCAGGATAATTTATTTATTAACAAGTTTGATAATTCACAGTTGTTTCATACAGGACAGGGCAAATTTGTAATAAAATTAAGGCTGGGGTACTTGCAGTTTAATATTGATCCCAATGAGGATAAAACTACTGCTGTTTATTATTTTTCTGATGAACTGGGGCGGTTTTTAAATGAACCGATAAACTGCCAAAAAATGGAGCCCGGGCAAAAAGCACCAATTGAATTATTTGAAGAAGGCCAATTTGAAAATGCACTTAATTTATATCGTAAAATAAAACAGGAAAACCCAACTGATCTTAATGTGTCTGAAAATCGTTTTAATAGTTTGGGTTATGATTATTTAAGCAGGGGCCTCCTTGATAAAGCTATCTTAATTTTTTAAGTTAAATACAGAGCTCTATCCCTAATCTGCAAATGTGTTGGATAGCATTGCCGAAGCTTATATGAAAAACGGAAATAATGAATTAGCGATCTTTAACTATAAAAATCTATCAAGCTTAATCCCAATAATCAAAATGCTGTTGAGATATTAAAAAAACTTAAATCAGACTAGTAAAAGTTTTTATTTTTATCTTCCTGAGTGGTGTTGAAGGATGGAGATTCCCTCTCCTGCCTACAGCGGGCAGGTTCGAGGGAATGATATTAAAGCATTTTTTATGTTTTGGGCAAACTCTTAAAGTGAGTTTATTTACCCATCTCATCCGCACTTGGTCCGTAAACACCAGGTATTGGAATATCAAGCAGTCTTAAAAAAACACCCAGCTGTGCTCTATGGTGTATCAACTGGCTTAAAGAGTGTCGTATAACTTCAGCCTTAGAAAGATCCATAATTACAGCATCGCCGTTTCTCATAACCCATCTGTCGTTCAATTTATCTTCATTCTTTTCAACCAGCACAGATTTAGCATTGGTTACAGATTCCTCAAGCAGTGCCAGTAATTCTTTTGTATTATTAATTACTTTGGGATTATAGGGGGTTTTAGCAAAATCTAGTTCATCATGCATCATACCCAAGCCAATCCATCCGGGTATTTCTGCAATATGTGTTGATAATGCTCTTATCGTCATACTTTTGGGATGAGGTCTCCAATCGTATTTAACATCCGGTACAATCGCCATCATCTTTCGGGTAGATACTGCTTCCTGTTCCAACTCATTCAAAAACATTTTGATCATTGACATATTTGCTCCTTTTTAATTTGTAAAAAAATCGATTAAGTAAAACTACAAAGAGTGATTGACAACAGTATGTTAGCAGGGTCATATAAAATTAATATAAATTATTTTGTCATTCCCCTGCAAAGGGGAATCCATTGGTTATTTGGTAGATTCCCGCCTACGCGGGAATGACACACCTAAATACGCAGAACAATAATGAGGTTATTATTCCTTTCCTTATTTTTACACATCACATTATTAAAAGAAAGCATAAATGAGCGCAGAAGTAAACAAAATTATTTACTCAATGGTTGGGGTAAGCAAATTCTATAACAACAAACCTATACTAAAAGATATTTATTTATCGTACTTCTACGGTGCAAAGATTGGTGTTATAGGTTTAAATGGATCAGGTAAATCCTCGCTTCTAAAAATTCTTGCTGGCGTTGATAAGAATATAAACGGAGAAACCGTTGTGTCTCCCGGTTTTACTATTGGATATCTTGAACAGGAACCGAATCTTGATGAAGCAAAAACAGTTAGAGAAATTGTGCAGGAAGGTGTTCAATCAATTGTTGATTTGCTAAGCGAGTATGATAAAATAAATGAAAAGTTTGCAGAACCGATGGATGATGATGAAATGACAAAGCTTCTCGAAAGACAAGGCGAAGTTCAGGAAAAGTTAGAGGCAATGGGTGGTTGGGATCTTGATGCACGACTCGAAATGGCTATGGATGCGTTACGATGTCCGCCATCAGATGCTTTGTGCAAAATACTTTCCGGCGGAGAGCGAAGACGTGTTGCGCTGTGCAGACTGCTACTTCAAAAACCGGATATTCTTTTACTTGATGAGCCGACTAACCATCTTGATGCTGAAACAGTTGGATGGTTAGAGCAACACTTACAAAAATATGAAGGAACTGTAATAGCAGTAACGCACGATAGATATTTTCTTGACAACGTTGCAGGCTGGATACTTGAGCTTGACCGCGGCGAAGGAATTCCGTGGAAAGGAAATTATTCATCGTGGCTGGAACAGAAACAGGAAAGATTGCGCGTTGAAGAAAAGCGCGAAACCGACAGACAAAAAACTTTACAGCGTGAACTTGAGTGGATACGAATGAGTCCCAAAGCTCGCCTTATGCAAAATCTCAATCAAGGATCACTTCTTATGAAAATCTTCTTAAGGAAGAAAAGGAAAAAGGACAGAAAGATCTTGATCTTTATATTCC
>JADJMD010000001.1 GCA_016709765.1 Ignavibacteriales bacterium | reverse complement strand
ATGCTTGATCAACACCAAAAGTAGCAACCGTTCCGTTACTCGTTAACGTTCGCATACTTTCACCAATAAATTTTTCTTTATCCCGAAGATGAATCGCATTTACACAAAATATCAAATCAAAATATTATCTTTAAACGGAATGTTAACCGCATCAGCATTTACAAGGTTAAGATATGGTTTATCTGCTTTGGGGATTTTCATCATCTCAAGAGAAAAATCTAAACCAAAAATCTTTTTATTATTATTTTCAAGAAGACTAATCCATCTTCCAGTTCCGCAACCACTTGTAAAATTAATCTGTAATTATTGGATAAAACTATCTTTTTAAGTTCGTTTTCAACCCCAACTAAATAATCTGTTTTATAACGGTGGTTATAAGTTGCTGCAATTTGCGAGTAATCTGTTTTTTGCATTTTATTAAAGTTGATAATTATTATAATATTAAACTAAAAATTTGAAGTATCACATTCAAAAATTTAATTGAGCTTTTGTTGTAATCAAGATCCTCTTTTTTAGATTAAACCGAACACAAAAACAATTAATAATATTTATTTTTAGGAGGCACTATGAACAAACTATTTTCGCTACTTATCACCCTTCTCGTCTTTTCTTCATCTCTCTTTGCGCAGGATGTTGAAAAGTTAAAGTAAAGATTGAAGCGATGAATAAGGCATATACTCAGGCTATGATTGATAATGATGTTGATAAAATGATGTCCTATGTATTCTGATGATATTATATCGATGCCAAGTTATCAACCAACCGTAAAGGGACTTACCAAAGTTAGGGAGCTTAGTGAATTGCAGGCTAATTCCGGATGGAAAACCACGCACTTTGAAATGAATATGACTGATATAATGCTTGCGGGAAATCTTGCAATTGAAATCGGTAATTATAATATGAAAATGTCTGGGCCAAACGCGCCGGAATGGGCAGATTACGGAAAGTATCTCACCGTTTGGGAAGAGCAAAAGATGGTTCGATGAAAATAAAAGTTGAAACTTGGAATACTGATACGAACCCGTGGGCGCAAATGGATGAATCAAAACAAGAGGAAATGCAAAAACAGAATAACGTACTGTAATTCAATAAACATCCTGACGCAATTTACTTTAATTGCGTCAGTTATATTGACTGATCTTACATTTTACCCAAACATTTTTACCAGTACTTCTCTTCTATAATTAAAATTTCGTTTATCTTCTTTGAAATTGTTAGAGCATTGATTATCCGTCCAAGAAACCCAAAAGGAACAACATAACTAATGATATCTTCCATCAAAACACTTCCATCTTCTGCTTGTTTAAAAATATGTTCGTGATGCCACATTTTATAAGGACCAAATCTTTGCTCATCCACAAAATAATTTGGTTCATTAATTTGAGTAATTTCGGTAACCCATATTTGTGGAATATTTAACAGAGGACGAACAAGATATGATATAATCAAACCTGCATACATTTTATCTGGTAAGGAAGAAGTTACCTGAAAACTTAACCACGGCGGTGTAATTTTTGAAAGATTGGCAGGATTAGAAAAAAATTCCAGGCATCATTCTTGGAAATATTTAATTTTTGTGATGTTTTGTGTTGATAAAGTTTCATAACCTTTTCATATTATTGATAGTGATTTAACAAATTATAGAAACAAATAATTCCCGACTTATGAATATTACTTCTATCGGAGAAATACTTTATGATATTTATCCGAACCACAAAAGACTTGGTGGGCTCCGCTTAATTTTATCTATCATATAAAAAAATTAACGGACAGCGGAAATATTATTAGCCGTGTTGGTAAAGATGTACTTGGCAACAAAGTTATAAACGATCTTAAACATTCCGGTTTATCGTTTGATTTTATCCAGCACGATAATCTTCATCCAACAGGAATGGCAATTGTGCATCTTGATGCTGCAGGATCTCCAACATTTAAAATAGATATTGACAGCGCCTACGATTCTATTGAATTAAACGAAGACAATGAAAATCTAATTAATACAGATACTGACTGTCTTTATTTCGGAACACTTGCACAGCGCTCAGAACTTTCCGTAAAACAATTCAATCATTTTTTAAACGTGGATTAAAATATTTTACAGATTTAAATCTTCGCCAAAATTTTTATACTGGGGAAATTTTAACAGCATCGCTTGAAGCTGCTGATTTTATTAAAGTAAATTATGATGAAATGCATTTAATAAATGATTTACTTTTGCAATCAGAATATTCAACAGAACGTGTTGCTTTTGAACTCATGGATAAGTTTGATATAAATATGATTGCTGTAACACGTGGAAAAGACGGCTCATCAATTTTCGAAAATGGGAAAAGATTTGATCATTCAAATGTTGATATAAAAGTTGTTGATACAACCGGAGCCGGCGATGCATTTGCCGCTGTGCTTTGCGTTGGTTATTTGCACGGATTAGAAATTCCTTACATAAATAAACTTGCAAACGATTTTGCCAACGAGATTTGCCAATTTGAAGGTGCGCTGCCTAAATATGATAGAATCTACGAAAGCTTTAGAGAGCAAATGGGATTTTTTAGCATCCTTTTTAATTAAAAACAAATTTAATTTTCATCATCAGTAAAACAGGATTGATGATGAGAATTATTTCTTTGCTGCTTTTATTTTTTTCAACCTCATTTGCACAAACCATATCCACCTCACGTATTGAAACTATTATTAAGCTGCTTATCAAAAACTCAATTGAGATTTCCAATTATATTTATCCGGCGGAACTACAAATATCAAATCGTTTTGGAATTGAGTATGACGGAATAAAAATAAATTTTTAATCGCAAATGAAATTCCAAACGAACTTTCTAATAATTTATTAACTGAAAAAATTAAATACGATTATGAGCTTAAAAACCTTGAAGATAATTTTTCTTTACTAACCCTTACAATCCGCTCATTAAATATTAAAAGAGAATATTTTCTTAAAGACTCGTTTCTTGTAAGTTCGCCGTTCTTTTATTCGCGTAATTGGAAGTTTAACACTTCCGAACACTTTAATTTTTATATAAGCGATGAAACTTTGTTTAATAAATATTCAATAAATCAATTAGAAAAATTTGTTAACAAAATGATTAAGGTTCTTTCATTTACAGATGAAGAAATTAATTGTCTTAGAGAAAAGAAAATTTTTTATTTTCTCTGTAAGGATGAAGATGAGATCAAAATAGTAACAGGTTTTACAACACGCGGTATTTATATTATTGCTCAAGATTATATAATTACAACTTACAATGCTCACTATCACGAGTTGCTGCATTTTCTTATCAATTTTAAGCTTCGGGAGTTACCTCTTTACACCCATCCTTTTTTACAGGAGGGATTTGCAGTTGCTTATGGTGGCCGCGGCGGACTTGAAGCACACACTATTTCTGAAATGGGTGTGTTCTTGATTAAATCAGGTTTTGCAACTTATACTGAGCTGCTTAATAAATCAGATTTTCAAAAAATGGATGCGTCTATTTCGTATTCAATATCCGGGCTTTACACAAACTTCTTTATAAAGAAACTTGGTATTGATCATTTTTTAAATCTTTATAGAAAATATTCTGGAAGTTCAGAAAAAGTATTTTTCGCCAACATTTTAGGCAAGGATCTTTTGCCGGATAATCAATGGAATTTATATGTTGATTCTTTATCAACTTTAAATCCAATAAAGATTGTGGAAAACACAAGACGCACAGATTTCGAGCCTATCACACAGCAAAATAATTTTGAGATTTATGAAAACAACGCCAATTTTTTTTTTAGAATTAAAGACACTTTATTAATTAGCACTTCAACCATTATCTCTAACTTTAGAAGTAGAATTTTCAGTGAACACTTTCCTAGTCGAAAATATAATTCTGAAAAATATTTAATCATTGCAAATCAAAACGAAATATCTGTATATAATTTATTTTCCAATAATCTTATTGGAAAATATGTCGTTTCTTTTCACTTCCTCCAAAAGCGATTCCAATTAAAGAAGGATTTTATGAGTTTGTAATATCTAAAAATTTGTTTGATGAAAAATTGAAAATAAGTGTAATTTATTAAGACAAGGATATTTAGATCTTATGTCTTTCAATAATATCTTCAGGAATTCTTGTCGGTCGTCCGGTAGTAAGCGAAACAAGAGTGTAAAGCATTTCTCCCTCAACAGCAATTTTATTTGTTTCTTTATTATAAACCCAAACGTTAATAGTAACTTGCGCACCACTCCAATCGCCAACTTGTGTTTTAACTAAAGCAACATCACCAAATTTCAACTCCCGTTTGTATTTAAGATGCACTTCGCTTGCAAACCAGTTTAATCCTTTGCCAATATATTCTTCCATTGGAACTTTATACTTATCCCGCATCTGTATAAATCTTGCTGTCTGTATATAATCAAGATATTTAGAGTTGTGAACATGATTGTTCATATCAATATCATCAGGGCGAACAATAATTTCAGTTTCAAAAATTGAATTTGTATTTGTTCCTGTGCTCATCGATTACATTTCAATAAAGTTCTTAAGAAGTTTTAACCCTGCCTTGCCGGACATTTCCGGATGAAACTGAACACCGTATGCATTTTCATTTTCAATAGATGAACAAAAGTTTATTGCGTTTTTACAAGTAGAGGTTGAAAGTTCGCTTTTGGGTAAATAGTAATCATTGTTAAAAAGAAATTCGGAATTTTCATCAATTCCATCAAACAAGGCGCTTTGCCTGCAAATCTCAACTTTATGCATTCCTTTATAGGAAGATTCTTTAACCGCGTCCTCAAACTTTATTGCTGTTCCGGAGAATAAACCAAGACAGGCAAAATTTCCTTCGGTTGAGTAATCAGACATTAACTGCATGCCCAATCCTATTCCAAGCATCGGTTTTCTAACAACACGTAGAACTGAATATAAATTTAGAAGCTGTATTTTTTCATTACCGAGGCAGCGCTTCCACATCCCGCAAGTATTATTTTATCAGCTCCACAAATATCCAACTCGTTTCTGGACACTTTAAAATCTTCAGTTATTTTTCTAAGTGATTCTGCAACTTTATCAATGCAAACATCACCATAGTCTACAATTGTAACCATTTTATAATTTAAATTTTAGATTCTAATAATTATATCAAAACAAATTTATTTTTCATTGTAAAATAACAATACTAGGGAACTATTTAAATTTATAGGCAAGAAGATATGATGCTATTAGATAGTGTTTTTTCTAAAGTTTAATGAATATCTAGCTATTTAACTAGCAGCATTTTTTTTGATTCTACAATAGAACCTGTTTGAAGTATGTTCGAATAAATCGCGATGCGATAAAAATATATTCCGCTTGAGAGTTGATACGGATTAAATTCAACTTCATAATTTCCTGCCGGTTTAAATTCATCCATTAATGTCACAACTTCATTACCAAGTACATCAAAACTTTTAGCGTTAGATAACCGGCAACTGGCGATTGCCAACTGATTTTTGTTCTTGGATTAAACGGATTTGGATAGTTCTGATATAGTAGAAAATCAGTTAAGGTTTGTTCCTCGTCAATTCCAGTTGCCGAATGAAGTTCATAAGCACCAATATCATACCCGATTCCTTGTGGTCTAACTATTCCATCAAGATCAACATTTACAACGGAACTTACTAGTGGTGTTCCTATATTTATTGGTTGAGATGATTGAAGTAAATGATAATCAGAGTTTGCGGTAGCAACAAAAAGGGTGGTCTCGTCCTGAACAACTTGTGAATGTGTATCATAACCTAATGCTTGCCATGACGTAAAACTGATGTTAGAATTTCCATCGTCATCACTTAGCCGATTTTCTAAAAGATTATAATCGCTAACAAATCCTGTTTTAGACTCTTCATCAATACAAATACTGCCTCTAAAGCTATGATTATTAATTAGAATATTATTATAAACCGTGTTTCCCGTTGAGCCATTTACAATTAATATTGCCCAACGTCCATCTGCAGGATGAACGATTGTGTTATTGAAAATTTTATTATTCTTTGATCCTTCCGCGCCATCTATCTGATACATGGCAATTCCGGTAAGATGATTATTGTATATGACATTGTTAAATATTTTCGAATCCTGAACACAGTCCATATTAATGGCTGAACCACCGCCATATCCATTATCGTGAATTATATTTCCAGCAACAATCGCATTGCTAATTATTCCATCACCCCCATAGATAAATCACCGTTCATATGAACGCCGCACCCATTATTATTAAATGAATGATTATTAATTATTGTTGGTCTATCGCTGCTGTTGGAGATATAAATCCCATGTTCATCCTGGCTGTATGAACACGAATTATTTTTAATTAAAATATCGTTTGTAAATCCTGTAAAGATTCCCCACTTATAATTGTTTGTGCAAATGTTGTTTATAATTTTCACAAAATCAGAAAGCACCACTCTTATTCCTGCTCTTGGCTGATTGATAACATTAAATCCCTTTATCTCAATCCAATTGGCGCCTTCAATATTAATTCCATCATTTGTAATTGGATTGTGAATATTAATAGTAACATCATTGCTTAATGTTTTAAAAACTATTGGCTGGGCCTGGGTTCCGCTTGTTCTGATATCAAAACCCATGTAACTACCAGAAAGAATGAGAATGGAATCTCCTGCAGAAACAATGTTTGCTGCATGCTGAATAGTTGCAAAGGCTGTACTGACACTTAATCCATTATTATTGTTGTTACCATTTACAGAAACATAATATGTTGATTGTGGCAGAGTAAATGCGGAAAAAAAAGATATAAAAATAATTATTTGTAAAAGGTATATAAACATTGTAAGCCTTTGATGTTTATTCATAACTCACAATTAAAGTACCAGCATGGGATCCGAAGACCAATTTAGGAAATCTTAGAAAACACAACAAACAGCAGATTATCGCGACAAACTGTTCGCGATACTATTCTTAAGATTATACACCTGGAAATATTTACACGAAAACTTTTCTAAATCTCTCATCAAAAGCTTTTGCTAACCTTAAAGGTGATTGCTCATCTTTATTTAAATAAAGTGATGGTTCAATTAGCTCCAATTCCATAAGTGCAAACTCATTCTTACTCGTTCTAACTAAATCTACTCTTCCGTATAACGGAATTGTTGAAAGTTTATTAATAATATTTTCAGCGATCACGATTATTTCTGATGATACATCTTTTGGCTTGATATTTCCGCCATATTTCTTCCTGAACACGAAAATCTTTTTCTTTTGGTTTCTTTAAAACCGAATGGCTGAACTTTCCATCAAAAAAGAATAAAGAATATTCGCCCTCTTCAACAATGTTTTTCAAAAATGGTTGGACCATAAATTCTCTGCCGGCAAATATTTTTTCCAGCTGAGAAAGATTCTCCACCAATTTTTCTTTTGTTAATCTAAATGTGTTATCTGCATTTGCGCTTATGTTTGGTTTGATAATTATTTCATCAGTATCATGTTTATCAAAATAACCTTTTGCTAAAACAGAGTTAAACCCTTTCTCCCAAATAGTATCAACAATTGCTACTCCTTTTTGTTTAAGAGCAAAAAGATAATTTTTATTCATATTCCATTTCATCAAGTCAAGATCGTTTTCAAGATAAGAAACACTGTTAATCTTTTCTAAAACCTTAATAAATTTTTCAGGATTATTTTGATAATCCCAAGTAGATCTAACAATTACGGCATCATAATCTGCCCAGTTTACATTTTCATTTCGCCAGGAAATTTCTTCAGCCATCCAGCCAAGTGTTTTCATTGGTTCGATTAACAGTTTATCGTAGGTGTGAAAATTTTCCAACGAATCCATTGATAGGAGTGCAACTTTTTTTATCCATAAATATTTTTCTATATAATTTGGTGTTAAATATTGAAGCGGAAAATTACAGCAGAACAACTGATTTACAAAAAATAATTATTTAACTTTGCCTTGTTGAAGTAAAGAGAATTTATAACATAAAAGAGAGAACCCTTCCGTGGAATGGATTATACTGATTCTATGGCTTTCCATAATTAATGGCGGGCTTGGTGGGCAATACGTTTTAAACTGGATGGCTAATCAACCCAAATATACGGGCGGAAGCAAGGTTGATATTTCTGCCGGAGTGATGACCTGGTGGAGGGAAATTTCAAAACTCCTCTGGGCCGTTATTGCCGTTACAATCGAACTGCTTCGGGGTAAGAAGCCAAAATATTTGTGGCCCGGCATGGTATCTCTATCAACAATTATTATTTGCGCCTTTACTGGCGTGATAGAAAATATTGGTTTCTTCTATCTTCCTAGAAATTATTCACCGCATATTTTTGCTCCTTATGTAAATGTTTACCTTGCCTTTCTTCCATTCTTTGGCAAGGTGATGTTTAACGCACCGATACGAAAAGAACATTGGATTGGAATATCCCTTGTCGTTGCCGGACTTGCAACGCCTCACATTCCATGGTTATTAGGAATTGCACAGGATAGTCACAATGCTCTTGATATGAATGCCATCATCTGGATTTTAATTATTAACGGATGCTTACTCTCTCAGCAGGTATTAAATAACAAAACCGTTCAAACTGCTTTGCCCGGTGTTGGACCTAACGCACTTGTATTGTGGAGAGAAATCTGGAAAATGATTTTTATTTCATCAGCAATTTTTATTATTCCAATTATCGGCAATATGATGAATGCAAATATGCCCGATAGTTTAACTTCATCTAAGTTTGAAACAAGAGTTCTTAACAAGATAGATGAAAACAAAAAAAATTATTTGCTTAACTATTATACAAAAACAGATAATAATTATGTTTTAAAGTCCGATGTGTCCGAAAATGATGAAGAAAAAATAAAAGAGATTATCAAAGCAACAGAATATCATCAGTTCTTTTCTTTGTTCGATGGAAGCATAATTCCTAATAACTGGCTTCCTATACTTTTTGTTATTGCGGCTGGATTAACAGGATATATTTACAGTTTTGGATTTTTTAAACTATCAAAATTTGCGGCACATTTTTGGGTTCCTTATACAAATGTTTGGCTAGCCTTACTTCCATTTGTTATGCTATTGTTCGGCAAAGATGTTACCGGATATCAAATTGCGGGTGCCGTTGTTGTAACCGCCGGACTTATGATTGGTGTGATGGATCATAGAAAAAATAAGGTTGTAGAAATTGAAAAAAGAAATAAGTAGTTACTTTTTTTAATGAAGAAATAAAAACCCCTCGGTTAAGAGGGGCTCGTTATAAAAATCTTCCAATTAAATATTACTTAATTAGGATCATCTTCTTTATACTTTTAAAATCATTTTTACCAGATGAAGAATTCGCTTCGAGCGAATAAAAATATACTCCGGACGATAATCTGCTAGCATCAAACTTTAATTCATAGTCCCCGGCGGATTGTGTTTTATTAACAAGTTCGCTTACTTTTTCACCGATCGAATTATATATCAATAGCTTTACTGAGCTTTCATCTGCAATAGAATATTTTATAACAGTTGAAGGATTGAATGGGTTTGGAAAATTTTGTTCCAAAGCATAGACGGATGGAATATTAATGTCGGCTGAAACAACCTCAGAATATTCAAAACTTCCGGAATAGTCTATTTGCTTTAGCCTGTAAAAATATTTTCCTACCGTTAGATCATTATCAACAAATGAATATGATCTGTATTCCGTTGTTGTCCCGTTTCCCGTTACAAACCCAATTTTTTCCCATATATTGTTGTTTTTTTCTGGATTTCAAATCCACTATTATTTTGCTCTGTTGCAGTCATCCAGTTAAGTTGTACACTTTTTCCGTTTACCATAGCTTTAAATGAAATTAATTCAACCGGCACAATTCTGCTAAGTTTATCAAAATAAACTTTTTTGTTGGCGCCAGTTTCACCAACGTAGATTGCAGAAATATCTCTTGCCGGAACATTGATCGGAATTAATTTAGGTGAATACATATTGGCAGAATAAACTAACGGATACTCGTTAATCATTTCGAAACTTGAGAATGTTGCTGAACCATAAGGAAGGCTTGTGTAAAGCAACTTGTCTGACTGTAATGTGCCTGCTCCTGACTGTGCGCTATCTGAATAAAACAGTAAATCAAATCCACCGCCCATTCCTGCATCGGTAAAGTGGCGCAAATCAAACCAGTATTCATCAGTATTCACATTTCCAGCAAGTAAAACTGGGGGATCGTATGAAAACCCGCTATTTATACTTTTACGACCATAAATATCTCTTGCACCTGCTGTTCCAGATGTATAAACAAACCATGACTCGCCATTATTCATTGCGGATAAATATTCTGTCTTTGAAGTATTATCCGTAGCAACATCTATAAAACCTGTTGAAGTAAGCACACCAACGCCGGTTTCACGGTATCTTGCCTGACGTATAACCGATGTGGAAGTATCAGCAAGTATAGGCCCGTAGTAATTCATAATTAAAGTATCACCTGTTCCAGACATACACATTCTTGGATTTGCACCTGAGCTTGTAACAAGACCTCTCGCTCCCCAATTTGTTCCACCGTCGACTGAACTATATCTGACGATGCTGTTATTGGCAAGTGAGTCAAGAAACATATAAAGATTGCCTGTTGAAGAAGTAACAACATCAAATGATCTGTACCCAGTAAATGGAAATGCGTTAAAATTGCCACTTAGAAAATTCCAACTATAAATTTCCTGCCCAACCTGAAAAAAACAATAAACTGAATCCAGCCCGCTTTTTACTAGTTTGATATAATCATAATAACCGCGATAAGTAATGCCGGAACCAAACTGGCTCCACGAATCTCCGTTGTTTGTTGAAGCCAAAATAACGAGCCCTAAATTTGCAGTTGATAATGTATCATTAACTGCAACGTAAATTGTGCCGCTTGAACTTTGTATTCCTGATAGTTGTCCGATTGGTTCAAAGTCCAGTACTAAATTATCCGTACCCCAGTCTCCTCCATCGTTTTTTTGGTAAAGTGGTTTTTCTACACGGACATCCTGCGAATAAATTAGAGCTGCAAACGAGAAAAGGAAAAGTGTAAAAAGAAATTTCATTTTAGACCTCCTGATGGTTTGTGAGTGAACACATTTAGAATGAGTTGAGAATAACTTAAATATAGTCAGCATCATTATCAACATGAATGAATTAACAATTATACCGAACCGTTATCGCCTTTACATTATCTATAAGATAAAACCAGCTTAAGTAAGTTGAGGTTTTCCTCTATTATTGTTGATTTTGTTAAGTTTAATAAAAATTGGGAGACAATTAAATCTGATAACTATGATGAAAAATTTTTACAGAATGTGGAAATATTTTCTACTTGACCAGTCAGGTGTATTTCGGGCAAGAAGAAATCATTTGTAGCAAATAGTGTTCTAAAACATGGAGTTAATTGCGGATATACCTTTGTGCGGTAAAAATTAAAATTATTGATATGTTACTAACGAAAAATTTTTTAAATATTTTAAATGATACATTCTACTATAACCTATCCAACATTAATAATTGCTCATCGAGGTGAATCCTATGATGCACCTGAGAATACGTTACGCGCAATAAATTTAGCGTGGCAGAATGGTGCGGATGGAATTGAAATTGATGTACATCTTTCGAGCGATAACGAGATCATTGTTTTTCACAACAAAAAGATAAAAACTATTTCAGGTAAAAGTGAATTAGTAAAATCACAAACTTTAAAGGATTTAAAGGAAAATAACGTCGGAAGAATCAAGGGTAATAAACCGAATAATGAAAAAATACCGACTCTAAACGAAGTACTGTTGACCATTCCACCAAACAAATATCTTTTTATTGAAATTAAATGTGGAATAGAAATTATTCCATACTTAAAAAATGTTTTGCATCATTATCAAGTAAAAACAGAACAAATAAAAATTATTGGATTTAGTTTTAAAAAAATGACGTTGATTAAAAATAGTTTTCCTGAATTTGAGGTCTTATTGAATAAAAGAATTAGTATAGGAAAAATATTTTTAGGTAAATCGTACTGGGAAAATCTTATTACGAATCTAAAACTAAATTATTTAGACGGATTAAACATATCTTATACTAAGTCTTTAAATTTCAAATTGATTGAAACATTTAAGAATAATAAACTAAAACTATTTGTCTGGACAATTAACAAACCAGAGAAAGCTTTACGATTGATTAATTTTGGGATTGATGGCATTATGTCTGATCGTGCCGGGTGGATTAGAGAAAAAATAAATTTATAATGAAAAAAGAATCTACAATAATTCTTGGCATCCACGGGCTTGGAAGTAAACCCCCAAAAGAATTGCTTGAAAATTGGTGGAAACAAGCAATAGAGGATGGGTTAAGGCTAAATGGTTTTTCCAAATTAAATTTTGATTTTGAACTTATTTACTGGGCTGATATTCTTCATACTATACCACTGGATTTTAAAGGATCAGACAAAACAAATCCATTATTTTTTGAAAAATACACTTCAGAAGAATATCCTGAACAAAATGGTAATTTAACTTTTAGAGAAAAAGCATTTGAGTATTTTGAAAAGTATTACAGCAAATTTATTGTTAATGAAGTTTTATCATTTAAGTATCCTTCGTTAACAGAGTTTTTTATTCACCTTCACTTAAGAGATCTTAAAACTTATTTTTCAAATGAATCAATTCATTATAACGGAAACCCAATCCCTGCAAAAGAAGCAATAGTTGATCATTTTATAAAAAATCTAAATAAACACAAAAACAAAAAAATATTTCTTGTCGCTCACTCAATGGGATCAATAATTGTGCTCGATGCGCTAAGTGATTGTATATCAGAGGCAAACATCGATACACTTGTAACAATTGGTTCCCCACTGGGACAGAAGTATGTTATAAGTAAATATAAAACTGAAAATGAGATCAACTCAATAAATAAATTTAAAGTTCCTGAAAATATTGTGAATAAATGGTATAATCTGTCTGATTTTCAGGATCAAGTTGCACTCAATCATGAAATATCAGATTTATATGAAAAAAATTCATTGGGTATAAAGATTGAAGATCAGCTGGTTAAAAATAAATTTGTAAGTGAAGGCATTAGAAATCCGCATAAAGCTTTTGGATATTTGAGAACACCTGAATTTTCAAAAATCATAAACGGTTTCTTAACACAAAAAAAACCAGGAGTTTTTGAGCGAATTATAAAATTTTTTAGTAGAATATAATTCTTGCCGTTTTTGGGAGGACACTATAAAAATTTGTACTATCTCTAAGTGCATCTCATCAGGAATTTATTATTTTTAGAAAAACAATCTGGAAAATATGCCAAATACTAAACAAACTCTTTCGCTTTCAAAGAATAAAATAAAAATTCTTTTGCTTGAAGGATTACACAAAAACGCTTTACAACTTTTTAATGATAATCAGTACGAAACGGTTGAATACCAAAAGAGTTCACTTGAAACAAAAGAGTTAATTGAAAAAATTAAAGATGTTCATCTACTCGGAATAAGATCTAAAACACACATCACGAATGATATTCTTAAACATGCTAAGAAACTGATTGCAATCGGGTGTTACAGCATCGGCACTAACCAGGTTGATTTACTATCAGCTAAGCTGCAAGGTATTCCTGTTTTTAATGCGCCTTTTTCAAATACTCGCTCGGTTGCAGAGCTTGTAATTGCGGAATGTATTTTTCTTATCCGCGGAATTCCTGAAAAAAACTTTGCCGCACACAACGGTGGTTGGCTTAAGGATGCTTCTAATTCTTACGAAGTGCGAGGAAAGAATTTAGGAATTGTTGGTTACGGACACATTGGCTCACAAGTTTCTATTCTGGCCGAATCATTGGGAATGAATGTTTACTATTATGATATTGAAAATAAATTAAATCTCGGTAACGCAAAATCTTGTTCAAGTTTACAGGAACTTCTTTCTATTTCGGATATCGTAACGCTTCACATACCTGAAACCGATCTTACTAAAAATATGATTGGCAAAAAAGAATTGGACTTAATGAAAAAGGGTTCCTATCTGATTAATGCTTCGAGAGGTTCTGTGGTTGTTATTAAAGATCTTGCAAACCACTTAGAAGAAAAACATTTGGCAGGTGCGGCAATAGATGTTTTTCCCGAAGAACCAAGTTCAAATAAAGATTCTTTTAAAAGTGTTTTACAAAAATTCCCGAATGTAATTTTAACTCCTCATATTGGCGGCAGCACATCAGAGGCACAGGCAAACATTGCGCTTGAAGTTTCAGAAAAGCTTGTTAAATATTGTGATGTTGGAACAACTATCGGTGCAACAAATTTTGTGGAGGTTGCGCTTACACCAAATTTAAATAGGCAAAGATATCTTCACATCCATAAAAATCAGCCGGGAGTATTAAATAAAATCACAAAAGTATTCACTTCAAGAAAACTTAACATTGCATCTCAATACTTACAAACAGATGCACATATTGGTTATGTAATAATTGATATCGATCAAAAAAATAATTCTGCTGAGATAATGAAAGAATTAAAAGCAATTCCGGAAACTATTAAAACAAGAATGCTTCTATAAAAAAGCGAATAGAAAGAATCGCTTTTTTAATGTTAAGAGTTGAATGTTCAATTATTTTAAAAAAATCATTTTCCTTGAACTAATAAAATCACCGGCTTGTATTTTGTAAATGTAAATACCACTGGACAAATGAGACGCATCAAAGTTTATATTGTGATTGCCTTTTATCTGGAATTCATTTACTAGTGTTATTATCCTTTCACCCAAGATGTTCACAATCTCAAGCTCAACAACTCCATCTTCTGCCAGGCTGTAATTTATTGTTGTACTTGGATTAAATGGATTTGGATAATTTTGAGCCAGAGCATAAGTATATATTATTCCTTCTTCACCTATTTTCTTTTCAATTTGTTTTATAGAGCAATCAAATTGCACAATGTTTGAATAAGATGATTCTGTTTCATTAACGAATACAGCAATAAGTTTATAATAAACCATTGTGCCTGCCTGTCCATTTGGAGGAACAATTCCAAGACTTTGATCCGTATAATTTTTGCTGGTTGTATTTGCAAGAAACTGCCAACTACCAGCACCAATTTTTCTATAAACACTATAATAGCTTACAGTAAGTGTGCCTGGGTGCTTCCCCCAAATAAGTTTTGGATGATTATTTGATTTTGCTTTGAACAAGCTGTAGTCCCAGCTATTTATAATTATTTCACCTGCTGAGGTCAGATTTACATAGCCTTCGCCGGTAATAAAGCCTGTACCAAGAAGCGTAACGGTATCCTGAATTGTATATTCTTTTTCGCTGTTGATAATAATCGTTTTAGTGTTGTTGATTGTCATATTATCAATCAGAGATGTATTGGTTTTGATTGTATCATTATTTGTAATACTACCACCGTATTTTACGACTGGTGCAACGCTAAAAAAACAAGCATCTCCAACTTCTATTGCTGTAGATAAGTTTCCATATTTTGTTATAGTAGTTGAGATATTATTTATCATGTTGATAGCTTTAAGATTATAATTATTTGGGAATGAAAGCGGATTTATATTAATAGTTAGGGATGGACTACAAATGGGATTGTACCACCTGCTGATTAACATAAAATAATCACGATCTAAATCATCTTTAAAGAAACCAAGATCATACGCTTCATCGCCAGACTGCATTCCTTCAGCAGTGCAGTTACCCTCTACAATGGATTGAATAAATCCTTGTGAAGTGTTTAGTTGATGATTTAAATGTTGTGATGTAGGTGTTAATGTTTTTAATGTTCGACCCATTAAACCAGATAGCCTTTGGGCAATGGTATTTTTCAACATTAGATATTTATCTGTTTCAGGATAACCTGGAGGATTTCTGAAACCAGTATATTCCCGAGTTTCAGGGGCTTCATTTTTTTCACCAAAATAAAGCCACGGAGAAATTAGTTTTGCACCATACATTAGTGCAAGGTTTGTTTGATAAAGTAAATCACTGCCGCTTATTTCACGTATTCTATCATTTCCATCATACGTTTCGCGATCAAAATATCTACCTGTTTGGATACTCATACCATAAAATAAATCAGGATGTATTAAGGAAGCATCAAGAATTTTTTTATAAATGGAGTCAGCAGCAAAATCTATATTTATCTCTTTATAATCACCATCGCAAGGGTCAACAATATCATAATCATCACAAGGCATATCATAAAGCCAGGATGTTACCCAAACATTTGCCTTCTTAACTCTCCTCATAAACTCATCTATAATTATTCTTTTTGCTGAGTATGATGGATCATCATAGTCACTAAATCTTCCATTCCATTTAGTGTTAAACTGAAACCAAATACTTGCATTTGGTGAATTGCTTTCTAATATTTCTTTTACTTTTTTAATTGGAGCCCAGGTATCTAAATCCCACGGCTCATCAAATCCTATCCAGCCTGCTACCTGGTTGTTAAAGGCTGATTGGTTATTCGAAAGTTGAGTACTGATTTGAGTTGTGGGACCTAATAGATTCATCAAATCCCATCCTTTCCAATCATATACAATAAATTTATCGACTGATAATCTTAGCTTTTGTGAATTACCTTTCCATATAACCCTGAATTCAATGTTATGAACTGATTCCCTTGGCAATGACTGAATTGAGTTATCGCCATTGGCTAAGAACTTCCTGTTTACCTGGGAAGGCATTTCATTCCTTTGTGAATAAATTGCTGGAACGCTTATCAAGTTGTAGATTGTATCAATCCCTTTCCACTGATTTAGTGGTAACAACTCTCCGTAAGTAACAACTTTTTCAATTATTTTTTCGGGTATTCCCAATTGCCATTGCTGAATTGTTAAGTTATAGGATGTTCTGGTTGTTACTTGTATTATGCAAACTGTATCACCGGGTAATGTCTGACCAGGTTGCAGATCTTCAAGTTTTAGCGAACACACTAAAGTGTAATTTATTGGGAAGTCGCGATCAACCATACTATAAGTTTTTTCCTGTGAGTACATTGGCCCATAAATAATTGTATCATTCGGAGTAGTTGAGGTTGTTACCACGGCATCATCGGGCGTAACGCAGTTTATTGAATCGTAGTAAAGAGTAATTAATCCATCTGCTGGATTTGTACCCTCTGCTTCCCATTCCGTATATCTTGCTTCAGTGTATTTTACAATATAATTACCAGATGGATCGGTTACTTGTTCCGGCATAACCTTAAGATCGAGATTGTTATTACCGATTTTTTGATTAAAGATTGGTGCTGTTAGATTTGAAGCTTCAAGAGCATATATTCCCGCCTCATCCATTCCAATAAATTGTTCTACAGGATGTTTAGATAGATCATATCCATAAGTAATAATTGGAATACCCGGATATGACTTTATTGAGTCCTGCTGCTGACCAAAACTAATTGCTATACCAAATACTAGAAAAAAAACTACTGATAATAAATTTTTCATTTTAAAGCCCCTGAATAAGTGTATTAAAAATTATTTATTTGTACAACAAAAGATTCTAGAACATTCATAAGATTAACCACTTTGGTTATTTAATTGAGCTTAAGCATTACTTTACAAGTATTCCCGATTGTATCGGGATTTCTGCTTAAATGATTTTATCATTTTATCATCAACATTTTTTTCATCTCAGTGTAAACAGGAATGTTGCCTTCACCAATTACCTCGATGCGATATAAGTAAATTCCACTGGCTAAATTCGGAACGGACGGGAGTCCGTTCCCTACATTGAATTCAACTTCGTAGTAGCCGGCGTTTTGTTCTTTGTTAACGAGTACACTTATGAGTTCACCTTTTATATCATAAACCATCATTTTTACATAAGCTCTCTCTTTTAATTGATAACCTATTTTTGTGCTTGGGTTAAATGGGTTAGGGTAGTTTTGATAAAGGACATAGTCACTAATAGCCATTGGATATTCATCCATTGAAACTGATGTAATGTTAACTACAAGTTCCTGTGATGGTTGGGATTCATTGCCTTGATTATCTACACAAATTACTTTGTAAACATATCGTGTATTTATATGTGGATTTACCTGAACAAAGAATGAATCAGAAGACGAACTAATAAGTTTTGTTGAATCAATTGTAAAATTTATAACAGTATCCCTATATACCTTGTAAAACGAAGTATCTGCTTCTGTATTCCTGTTCCATCTTACTGTAATATAATTTGAATCAACAACAGCAGAAAGATTTCTTGGTGCAAGAGGTGATAAATCCTGGTATGTGTATGTTTCACCAAATGGTCCACCATACATTCCTATATCACTCCTTGTTCCATCTGTATCCAGAATATTGGGATTGCCTTTATCTATTGCCGGAGAGTATTTCTGAAGACGAAAATCATAAGTTCCACCAATTCTAGGAATGGTGTCATTTACAAACATCGGCTCTGCAACTATGTTACTATCTCCTACAAATGTTTGACCGGCTATTAGTTCTTGAATCTTCCAGAATAAATTGTAATCAGCCCTGAAAGGATTTGTATTAAATGTATAGAAGGCTCGGTAACTATTTTTTATAATATTATTTTCTGTTTTGGTTCTATTACCTGTACTCGTTGATATTCCACCGAAATTGTTGCCGATATTAGTGATTACATTACTTATTAAATGCGTGGTATCATTTGTAACTGTACCAATTCCAATCCCTTCGTTTTTATAACCATAAATCAAATTGTTTTTAATAATTGCACCTGGCTTTTGACCTGAAAAAATTCCAGTTAATGTAGTTTGTCCTTCGTCTATTACAATATTATTTGTAAATGTAGGGTAACCGCCAAAGGAAAAATATGCAGCCCCAAGAGCATTCTTTGAAGCTAATATATTGTTTCTATAAATGGAGTGACAAGTATCCTCTGCACATTCATCGCGAATATTTGCCATACCGCAGTTGGAAATTATGCAGTTCTCAACCAAAGATGTAGATCTTTGGATATTTATACCATACTCTAAATCTTTTATTCTAACGGATCGAAGTAAAATATTCGCATTAAATGTCTCAATACCCACGGGTACTGCTGTGCCATTACCAATTACAGTGAAATTTTCCATAGTCGCATTTGCTGTTACATAGATAATATTATATTGTATTGCGTTGGCTCCATCAATAATCACGCTGTCCATACTCATACCAATAAGAGTTATATATCTATCAATGGTTACTTTTTCTATGTAAGTTCCAACATCAACGTAAACAGTATCACCATCAACGCAGATGTTAATGCACTTTTGTATGCTGTCGGCTGCAGTTTCCCAGCTTGTGTAGGGTGGTGTGCTTGTGCCGGTTTTGCTTACAAAGCGTATCGTTGCATTTGCAGTAAAACTATTAACTATAAGAGTGAATAAAACCAGGTAGGATATTTTCAGTTTCATATTAGCCTCAATGTTATTGAGATAATCTCAAGTCAAAATTAAAAAATTAAATAATCAATTTCGACTTTGAAAAAAATTTAAGTTCTTTAACTATTCTCCCTCTTCATCAAGCCTATCTTCCCAAAGATATTTTTTTGTTTCGCTTGCTATTACTCCGCTTAACAAAATTAATGAAACAAGATTCGGTACTGCCATTAGCGCGTTTGTAATATCCGCAAAAGTCCAAACAACATTTAAAGACATAACAGAGCCAATCATAACAAACATTACCCAAAGGTAGCGGTACGGTTTTATAACTTTGTTACCGAAAAGATATTCTGCGGCTTTCTCGCCGTAGTAAGACCATCCAAGTATTGTAGAAAAAACAAAAGTTAGTAATCCAAGGGTTAACACAATAGGACCGATAATATGAAAATCACTGAAGGCTTGTTTAGTTAATGCCGCGCCTGATAATCCTTTTACCCACTCTCCGGAATTTACAATTACCAATCCTGTAATTGCACAAACAACAACGGTATCCCAAAATGTTCCTGTTGAAGAAACCAATGCCTGCCTAACAGGATTTTTTGTTTGTGCAGCCGCCGCAACAATAGGCGCGCTACCCAAACCGGATTCGTTAGAAAAAAGTCCGCGCGCAATTCCAAATCTTATAGCCTCTTTCATTCCCGCACCAAGAAAACCGCCAACAACTGCGTGACCGCTAAATGCGCTGTTAAGTATTAACATAACCGTATCGGGTATTCCGCTAATGTTCATTCCAAGAACTATTAAACAGCCAATCACATAAGTAATTGCCATAAAAGGTACGAGACGTTCGCAAACTTTTGCAATAGATTTTATTCCGCCTATAATTACAAACGCTGTAAGCGTTGCTAATATTAATCCTGTTATCCACATTGGAACTTGAAAAGCTTCGTTAACTAAAGTGGAAATGGAATTTGCCTGTACCATATTTCCAATTCCAAATGCAGTAACGGAAGTAAAAGCGGCAAACAAAACCGCAAGCCATTTCATATTTAATCCGCGTTCAAGAACATACATTGGTCCGCCCGCCATAGAACCATCAGGCATTTTAACTCTGTATTTTACCGCAAGCAAAGCTTCGCTGTACTTAGTTGCAATTCCAAAAACGCCGGTAAGCCACATCCACAAAACAGCACCTGGTCCGCCCGCAGCAACTGCGGTAGAAACTCCAACAATATTTCCGGTTCCAATTGTTGCGGCAAGTGCAGTGGTTAGGGCACCAAACTGGCTAATATCTCCTTTACCTTCTTTATCTCTTCGCAAGGATATTTTTATTGCTTTGCCGATAAATCTTTGAATTATCTTAAGTCGGAATGTTAGAAAGACGTGTGTACCAAAGAGAAGTATGATAAGCGGATAACCCCAAAGTAAATCGCTAATTTGTGTAAGAATATTTTCTAAAGCTTGCATAAATCTCCTTTAACCTAAAATGTATTTATAAAGAAGTGCTGATCTGTGTTTCAAAGATATGTTTGTAAAATTTAATTTCATCACAAACAACTAAAAATTTCTTTTGTGTTGATATTATGATAAAATAAAAAGCAGTTCTTTTAAAAGACGGGATTTATATGTCTTTCGCCGTGAAAGGATCTGTGTGAAAATTTGGAGCAAGTCATTTCAGAGCCCGCCGCGGCGGATTACGATTGAGAAATTTGTTTAGATTTAAAGACTTCTTCCTGCGGTCGAAGTGAAAAAGACAATTATCACACTATCTCAAAAACGGGAATCTAAATGTTTAAGTTTTAAAAAAGATTCCCGCATTCACGGGAATGACAAATTTTTTTATCGATTTTTGAAACAGTCTTAAATATCTGTTTGTAAATATATTATAAGCTATTTTTATTCCAGTACATTTACTTTTGCTGGACCATCGTCAGAAAATATTTTCCATTGAACAAATGCCGCCGCCAAAAATAAAATTATAGAAAGCCAGTAAGCAAATTGATAATCGAGTGTAATAACGGCTTGCCCGCTTAATTTAACATCACCATCCATATTAATCTTAAGCAGAATTAAAAAGATTGCTCCAAGCGCCGATAACACAATATTTACAAGAGATAGTGTCCTCATCTTTACAAAGCTTATAGCTAGAGCAATAACAGCAGTAAGTAATGCAAACAAAGCCAATGGCTGAGAATCTACTTTTTCATTTTCTTTAGCTTCGCTTGTGGTTGTTTCACCAAACATACTATTAGCTTTATAATCTGCTCCTGTAATAAGCTGGAAACCTGATAAACTCATAATTGTTTGCCCGCTGCACGAAAGATTTACAAAGGGAAGAAAAAACAGAAGAATAATAATTCCATAAAACCCGGGTGAAAATTTTTTTAACGGCTCCATGCGCACCTCTTTAAATAATGAAGAAATATATACTTGAACTCAATAAGCAACCTATATTAATAATCTTACAAATTTCTTGTGCTAAATGTATCACCCTGTCGTATATCCCCGGAAGTAAAACCCTTATAAAACCATTTTTTTCTTTGCTCTGATGTTCCGTGAGTAAAAGATTCCGGGACAACATATCCTTGTGCCTGTTTTTGAATGTTATCATCACCCACGGCGCTTGCTGCATTTAAAGCTTCTTCAAGGTCCCCGCTTTCAAGAAGATCTTTCTGTTCTGTGTAATGCGCCCAAATGCCTGCATAAAAATCTGCCTGTAATTCTAATCTTACAGAATATTTATTATACTCTTCTTCACTTAATCGCGAACGAAGTTCATCCATTTTATCCATTACTCCGGTTAACTTTTGTATATGATGACCAACTTCGTGAGCAATTACATAAGCCATTGCAAAATCACCCGGAGCTTTAAAACGTTTTTGCAGCTCATTAAAAAAACTTAAATCGATGTACAGTTTTTCATCACCGGGACAATAAAACGGACCCGTAGAAGCGCCCGCAACACCGCAAGCTGATTGAACCTGCCCGCTGAACAACATCAATTTGGGTTCGCGATAATTTGCACCCTTTTTTTAAAGATTGCATGCAAACATCTTCGGTTTCAGCAAGCACAACAGAAACAAATTGTGAAAGCTCTTTATCAGTTGCACTTTCAACGTAGTTTGAATTGGTTGTTTGGTCCGTTGTTTGGATATTTTGTAGAATTGAAGTAGGATCTCCGCCAAGCAAAAGAACAACAAGTACAATCGCAATTGTTCCAATACCACCGCCAACTATTCCTTTTCCTCCTGGCGACATACCGCGTCTGTCTTCAACATTCGAGCTTTCTTTTCTGCCTTGCCAACGCATTTTTATCCTTTCCCTTTAATTGTAAATGCTCCTTTAGTAAAAAGATGTTTCCTGTAAAAATTTGTGGTTAAAGATATTTTATATTTTATCAACTATCAATTAAAGTTATAAACGTTTTTAAAAGTATTTATGCTTTAAAATGGAGAGATAAAATCTTTCCTAAAAGATGTCATCTCTTTTCAACTTTTAACTTTCTTTTTTGAGCAACATCAGTTCTTGATTCAAAATTTCAACCGCTTATCAAAATACCCTTTATATGCATAATACAATTTGTATTTTAGCCTATCACATTTAATTAATATTTCGGATTAACCATAAAATACATTTTAGTTTTTCTCATCTCTGCTGTCTCGATGTTTGCACAAATAAAAGCAGATGATGTAAAATCGTTTACACTAAAGAACGGAATGAAAATTTTTGTTCTTGAAGACAGCTCAATTCCAAATGCCAATATGTACTTTTTTTACAAAGTTGGATCCCGCAACGAATACATTGGCATAACGGGAATTTCACATTTCTTTGAACACATGATGTTTAATGGCGCAAAGAAATACGGACCCAAACAATTTGATCGCGTTATGGAAGCTAATGGCGGATCAAATAACGCATACACTTCAGAAAACATTACTGCTTACACAGATTGGTTTCCTTCAAGTTCACTAGAAGTTATGTTTGATCTTGAAGCAGATAGAATTGCAAACTTAAACTTTGATCCTAAAATGATTGAAAGTGAAAGAGGAGTGATTTTATCCGAAAGAAGTACGGGATTAGAAAACAACCCACTAGAACAGCTTTGGCAAGAAACTCAAGCAACCGCCTTTATTGCTCACTCTTATCAGTGGCCGGTAATTGGATGGGAATCTGATATAAAGAATTGGACAAAAGAAGATTTGGAAAATTATTTTCATACTTATTATGCACCAAATAATTGTGTTGTTGTAATAAGCGGCGATGTTAAGCTTGCCGAGGTTAAAAAACTTGCAGAAAAATATTTTGAACCGATTCCTGCAGGTCCAAAACCAAGAAACTTACATACTGTTGAGCCCGAACAAACAGGCGAGAGAAGGCTTTTTGTAAAACGCGAAGTTCCATCACCCTATATAATGATTACATATCATGTTCCACAATCAGGAAGTGATGACTATTATGCTCTTGATTTGTTAAATTCAATTTTGTCCGAAGGCGAATCATCAAGACTTTATAATTCAATTGTGGAAAATCAACAACTTGCTTTAGAGGTTGGATGTTTTTATCCGGAAGCCTTCGATCCAACATTATTTTACTTTTATGGAATTTGTAATGATGGAGTTTCCGTAGCAAAATTGGAAAAAGCTATGCTTGATGAGGTTGATAAAATAGTTAAAGAAGGAATTAGTGAAAGCGACCTCCAAAAGGTAAAAAACCAAAAACTAATGGGTTTTTATAAAACAACAGAAACCATAAACGGGATGTCAAACACTATCGGCACTTATGAATTGTTTTTTGGTGATTATAAAAAAATGTTTACCGCTCCGGATGATTACAAAAGAGTTACTGCAGAAGAGATTAAAACTGTTGCCGCTAAATATTTTACAAAACAAAACAGAACTGTTGGCGTTTTAAATACGGAGGAAGTACAATGAAAAAAATATTATCAATAATAATGTTAAGCGTTGTTCTTTACTCGATTACTAACGCACAATTCAAACTTCCAAAGTATGAAGTTGTTACGCTTGATAATGGTTTAACAATCTATTTAATGGAAAAGCATGATGTCCCAGTCCTTTCTTTTTCGACTGTGTTTGATGCCGGGGCAATAAGAGATGGAAGCTCAAATGGTCTGGCCTCTTTTACTGCAGAAGCTTTGAAATTTGGGACAGTCAGTTATACAAAATCCCAAATAGATTCCGTTTTTAATTTTTACGGAAGCAGTTTAAAACACTTATGCAAGGCTGGATTATTCTGGTGTATCCGCCCAGTTTATGAAAAATGATCTAGACAAACTTTTACCTGTTATAAAGATGTAATAACAAATCCAACTTTTCCCGAAGAAGAAATTGTTAAAAGAAAACAACGTTGGATTGCGGAACTTGATCAGGCAAAGGAAAGTCCAAGACAGGTAATTGGGGCTTATTACAATAAGTTTTTATTTGCTGATTCTCCTTACGGAAATCCTGTTGACGGCACTAAAAAGAGCGTTGAACAAATTAGCCAAGACGAAATAAAAGGCTTCTATCTAAAGAACATCAGATCAGAAAATTGTGCAATTGCAGTTGTAGGTGATTTTGATTCTGGCAAAATGAAAGTCAAATTAATTGAGCTTTTTTCTAATTGGCGAGTAACGGCACCAAGATTAATAGATGATTCAAGATTTACAAAAAAAGATTTGAAAGAGCCATCTGTTTATCTAATCAATAAAGACAACGCAACAGAAACCACTTTTATGATTGGCGGATTTGGCGTGCCAATGAGCAATCAGGATCTAATTCAGATTGATGTTATTAATACAATTCTTGGCGGCAGATTTACAAGCTGGTTAAATGATGAACTTCGGGTAAACGCCGGCTATACTTACGGTGCACGCAGCCGGTTTGTGTCTTATAAAACGGCAGGAACGTTTTACATAAGCACCTTTACCGCAACTAAAAATACGGAAGAAGCAATTGATCTTGCCGTAAAGACCTACAATAGACTTTTTGAAAGAGGAATTGATGAAACAACTTTAACCTCTGCAAAAATTATGTTAAAGGACAGTTTCCGCCTGATTACGAAACCTCTGGCGCACTTGCGGGATTTTAACACAAAATATATTTATGGATTAGAAGACTCATACATTAACGATTTTGAAATAGCCGTCGATGGAATGACTGTTGCCAAAGCAAACGAAATCATCAAAAAATATTTTCCAAAAGATAACTTACAGTTTGTGTTAGTCGGCAAAGCTGATGATATACGGACGATCGCAAAAAAATATGGAACTGTGGTTGAAAAAATATTAGCGAGGATGGATTTTAGATTAATGTACACTTAACAATGTACAGCGAATAATTAAAGCACGATTGAGAAATTCTCAGTCGTGCTTTTCTTAAAATAAAACGTGATAGAATCCACATAAATCTTAATTTTATTTAAGACCGGATTTTTGTAGATATAATTTTATCGCCAACTATCTGATTCCATTCATTTTCAAATAAATCTTTGTAATCATAGTAAAGACCAACGGAGTAGCAATCGGATTCTAAATTTCCTTTTTCAAAATTTACATAACCGCCGTAATCCCAATCAAAGCCCGAAAAAGTAAAGTGTTTTCCGTTTAGTTTAACTAAGTCTTTTAATTCAACCCCGATTTTAATTCCATTATCAATTTCCCAAACAGAATTATCACCATGAATTTCTATCCATTCCGGATTTTTAAAATTAACAGTGTCTTTCCACTTGATAAAAAATGATTGCGGAGTATCTTTAAAAAAACAGATCCAAGAATTCTTTCTGTTCCCTCAGCATACCAACGTTCAACTCTATCAACATTTTTTTGCCAACAATTTTTATCAAATCGTTTTCAGCTGATTTTGAATTTAAAATACTGTTGCCGGCACAGGGGATAAAACAAAATCGCTTTTAGGTTGAGAATAAACTATTTGAAATAAAAAGAATACGGTTAATGCTAGTATTTGCCTCATAAATGTTCCCACAATGTAAGTTTTAAATTTCTACTCTTGCTAAATTAAAAAAAATGTTATTCTTTTGATGGCTTCCACTTATTCAAAAACGCAATAAATTTTTCTTTATCGTAATCTTTATCTTTTTCTAAATCACCCGTGTTTTGACTATGCAGAAGTTTTCCGGTTTGATCTAAAACAAAAAATGCGGATAGCCTTCAACTTTTGGATACTGTGATAAAAAATCTTCGTTTTTATTTTCTTTACTGTAATTGATTTTTAAAACAATAAAATTCTTTTCAAGCGAAGTTTTTATTTCTTCTGTACCGCGCATAAAAGCATCTATTCTATGGCACCAAATGCACCACTCGCCACCAACATCCAAAATTATTCTTTTGTTTGATTGTTGTGCATTTTCAACTGTGATTTTTAAATCATCAAATGGATTTCTAGTTGGGTCAAATTTTTCAGCTGTACTTTCTGTTTGAGCAAGTATTGTAATTGAGGTTATCAAAAAAGTAAAAACTAAATAAATGTATTTCATAAATAGCCAAAGAATTTTGTTAAACTATATATTTTATCGCTACAAATCCGCCAATAAGTAAAACAGTGAACGCAATTGCAAGCCAGTTAAAATATTTATCAATAAATGTTTTTATTTGCGGACCAAATTTCCAGATCAAATAGGCTACTAAACAAAATCTTGCACCACGACTTATAATTGAAGCTACAATAAACATAATAATATTGATATTGAAAGCGCCGGAAGAAATTGTAATAATTTTATAGGGTATAGGTGTAAATCCCGCAGTAAATATTATCCAAAAATCATATTGCTCGTACATTTTTTGGATTTTAAAAAATGCTTCCGGTGTAAAAGATGGAATATTATTAAAGAAAAATGTTGCAATTCCTGTGAACTCATTTGTTGGTGTCCACCATAAAAAATGTCCAATCGCATAACCAAATAACGCTCCGGTTACAGAAGCGATGGAACAAATGGCTGCAAACTTAAATGCCTTTTTTTGCGAGCCAAGAACCAGGGCAATTAAAAGCGCATCGGGTGGAATTGGAAAAAATGATGATTCCGCAAAAGCAAGAATAAACAGAGCAACTGCCCCATATTTGGTATCAGCCCAATGAAGGACCCAATCGTAGAGTTTTCGAATAATTTTCATAATTAGGACTAAA
Organism: Ignavibacteriales bacterium; assembly: GCA_016709765.1. Lineage (NCBI taxonomy): Bacteria > Pseudomonadati > Ignavibacteriota > Ignavibacteria > Ignavibacteriales > Ignavibacteriales bacterium. Next base: position 5,945 of record JADJMD010000001.1, on the reverse strand, counting down.
CTTAAAGCATTTTAAGTGAATCTAAAAACCTAAATCTCACACTATTTTCTAAATTTTCTTTATCTGCGACTTTTTAAATGAGCCAATTTAAAACCACTTTTACGCATGTACAGATAGAAGCCAAAAAGTATTTTTTAACAAAACAAAAACTACAGGTTTACGTAGTGCGGCAGGCAAAAATAGATTTTACTTTTTGAGTGAAAATTGAAAAGATCTTAACTAACATAATCTACAAACAACAAAGAGGCGTAAAATGAAAAAATCTTTTCCCTGTTTCTAATAATGGGTGTTTTACTTGTGTTGGGCTGCAGCGATAATGCAACCGGACCAAATACTGGTGGGCTTGGTGGTGGCGGTACAACAGGCGGGGTTACTTTACAATCGGCCAAACCCAAGGCTCACAGCAAGGCAGTACAATGTTTACATTAAAACCAAGTGTAGATGTAACAATAACCACGATAACGGCAAAACTTCCGGCTCAACAATTTGAGGATCTATTAACAAATCCAAATCCAGATGCTGTGGTTTCTTCTCAAAACACCTATGAATTAGAAGAATATACAGGAGTTCAAGCCGGTCAACAATGGCAGTTTGTTTTTGTTGGCAAGATAGGTAGTTCGACAGGTGCGGCATATACCGTAACCGCAAATTATACAGTACAATAATTAACTATAAACTAATTCGGAGAGAATAATGAAATCGTTCAAAAACTTAATTGCATTTTCAATAATATTTTTACTTTCTTCTTCAATCTTTGCACAAACAACGGTAATGATTGGACCAAGAGTTACTGGAAACTTTAACATATATAATCAAAAGGGCTTAACAGGTACCTGGAATGGCGTCGGTGTTGGTTTTGGACCAACCGTTGACGTAACCTTCGGAAAGCATATTGGAATAATGGTTAACCTAACAGCTTTTGATATGAGAAATTTTTCAAACTCACAAACCCAAGGCAATACAACACAAGATCAATCTCTTACGCTTTCATATCTAGCTCTTGATCCCATGTTTAAAGCAGACTTTTCTGGATTCTATATGGTAGCAGGTCCATCTCTTGGAATAAAACTAAACTCGAGCGGTGAAACTACTGTTACTGTAACGGGCCAAGCTCCGCAAATAAATCCAATCAATATTGAAACAAAATCACTCAGATTTGATATTGCCGTTGGAACTGGCTACACATTTAAACTTTCATCAGATATGGGATTGGGAACTGATTTTATGGCATACATTCCACTAACAGATACTTATAATACTCCGGGCATTAGTAATAGCATCTTTTCTATGAAACTTGGTGTTTCTCTTAAATTTAAAATATAAGTTCTCTCCTCGTTAGTTAAGACCCCCGCAAACCCCCGAAGAATTTTTCGGGGGTTTTTTACAATCCGTAAAAATTATCAAATACAAAAGGTTATTTTTCTTAAAAAGCATCTCCCTTCGTTTTTTATTCATTATCGAGGATTTAGGGATAACCATTATATGGCACAATATCTGAAATTATACTTGCAACTTCGGGCTTCCAGTATCACTTAAACTACATCCTATAACTTGTTTATAATAAGCTTGTTAATTTTATAAAACTAGTTGACATTGTAGATTTTTGTGTACTTTTGAGTGTCCGAAAAAACGAGGTCTTAACTAACAACAATTAATGGAGTATTTATGAAAGAATTTTCTTCTTTCTATAGATCAAACCTTTTAATAAAGGTTTTTGTATTAACATTTATTTTTCTCTTTTCTTTACCTTCTTTTGCACAAGAAGTGGTAAAAAAAGATCTACGATATGGCGGGTATGCAAGGTTATACAGTATGGGCGATAACCCGTTCATTGTTGATCCTGATAACATAAAATCTAACCCAGCATATTCCTCGATGTATTCAAATTTCCTTTGGGGCGATATTGGCAGCAATAATGGAATTGCTGACGAAGGGATTGGACAATTTGCCGGATTTAACTACAGCCTAAATAAAGAATTTACTTTGGGTGCTTTGCTTGCTAGAAATGATTTTAACTCAAGTTCTATCGGATCGCTGGATCCAGGTGGATTGGTTAATCTGGTAAATACTAATGCAACAGGAGCGGATATAGTTGCATTAAATAACAATTTTGAATTATTAAGTTCATATCGCTTTGGAAATTTTGTTCTTGGTTTGGGATTATCATACGCCTCAACCACAAATGATTTTACTCCAGCAACTGGTACCGGTGATAAAAACAGCGCTAGCCAGCTAGGTGTAAATGTTGGCTTTATGGCTGATTTATCTCCAAGTTTTAAATTCGATGTTGATTTTGCTCTAGCTTTGCCTTCAGCTACTTATGAACCAGGAACGGGAGATAAGGTAAGTGCTTCCAATACATTTATGGCAGCAAACGTTAGAGCTTTTCTCAAGCTATCTAACAAATTTACATTGGTTCCAATTGTTGGATTTTACAATGGATCGGGTAAAGTTGATGTTGGCGCACAATCTACAGACTTACCATCTATGATGTCACTGAGTGCTGGCGTGGGGCTTGCTTATCAAGTTGAAAACCTGATAATTTCTGGCGGACCATCTTTTGCATATCAAAGCACAACAACCGCCTCAGTAGCAAATGCTTCTCCGGAATTAAAAAACTCGACCCTTACCTTCCCAGCTTGGAATCTAGGTGCCGAATGGTATTTCACTGATTGGCTAATCGGTAGATTGGGATATGTTGCCAGCACTTATTCTCGCACCAACCAAACATTTGCAAGCTCAACCACTGTTGATGAGAATAGCAGAACCGGTTTTGACAATGGTGATGTAAGACTTGGTGTAGGTTTTAGATTTGGTGGATTTAATCTTGACGCAACAGTAAATGACGATGTTCTAAGACAAGGTCTTAATCTTATTGGCGGCGGCACAAGAACCTTTGCTTATCTTTCCGCAAGCTACGGTTTCTAATTTTTGTAGCAGGCTGTCTACTATAGGCAGCCTTAAATTCATAAAGTCCATTTTAAAATGGATTTGCTAAAGAGTTTTTTTTTTAATAAGTTTGTAGTGGTCTTAATTAACTAATCTAAAATAAATATAAGGAAAACTTATGAAACAGTTACTTTCTGTTCTATTACTTGCTGTGCTATTCACTGGTTTTATTAATGCCCAAGGTAAAATGGCTGTTGGTGTTCAAGCTGGTGTTGCTATACCAATGGGCGATTTTGGTAATGGTTATAAAATGGGATTTGGAGGACAAGGTAATTTTGCATATCACATAAATCCAATGCTTGATGTTACTGGTTCAATTGGCTATTTAACTTTCAGCGGTAAAGAAGCTGATTATACTTTTAGTAGTGTTCCTGTTATGGCTGGTATTAGATATGCTTTTGGTAAAGGTAATTTAAATCCTTATGCTTCTGGAGAACTTGGATTGCATTTTTCTTCATTTAGCAGCCCTGAAATAGTTATTCCAGGGTTCGGGACAATTGGAGGTGGTTCTGCTTCTTCAACAGATTTTGGAATTGCTGTTGGCGCAGGTTTCTTATATCAATTGGGTCCTAAACTAGATCTTGATGTAAATGCCAAATTCAATAATATTTTTAGTGAAGGAAGTTCAACTAATTTTATTAGCATTATGGCTGGCGTGTTGGTAGCATTATAATATTATTCTTTATTACAATATAAAGCAGTGTCATTCGGCACTGCTTTTTTATTTTAAAATCTCACAAAATATTTCTTTGCTCTAACCAATCCTCAATCCAACAAATAGCTTATTGCACATTTGAATTGGTAAAAAACTCTTCCTATTTTTTAAATACATTAAATGTTTTTTCAGATTTACGGGAGATGTTGTGAAAAAATTTTCTTTTTTATTTTTTGTCTTATCTTTTTTCATCATTTCTACAAACGCTCAGGTTCGTTTTGGTTTAAAATCCGGATTAAATATATCATCAATTCATGGCGATGACGCAGGAGATTTAGATTCTAAATTTGGTTTCGCTGGCGGATTCTTTTTTATTATATCAAACTAAAAGCTTCTATATCTTACAACCCGAGTTATCCTATACGATGAAAGGCGCAACTACAAAAATTGGACCTGTTAGTTTTACATTAGCTTATGACTATGTAGAGGTTCCTATACTATTTAAGTTCGCACTTCCTTTAAATGACAGCCCAAATATAAAACCATCTGTATTTGCAGGGCCATATATGGCGTTCAAAACAAAAGCTAAAATAATCGCTAAGGCAAATGGGGAATCTGACGAAGCAGATATAAAATCAGTTACCTCAAGAGATTATGGAGTTCAATTTGGCTGCGCGTTGGGTTTTAATCTGGGGAAAATATGAATTGGGTTTTGATATTAGGTATAGTCTTGGTCTTTCTTCTATGGATGAATCAATGAATCATTTTGATGTTAAGAATAATGTATTAAACGTCAATCTCTATTTTTGTTTCGCAAATATGCAAAAACCTAATTAACCTAAATAATTTTGTTGTTCTAGGTTTCCGCTTTCTTTATTGATTCCTTATTTTTCCGCAATAATTTTTAGAGGTTTAAATGAAATTTGAACGTAGTGCAGGAATTTTATTGCATCCAACTTCTACCGGGTAAATATGGAATTGGTGATCTTGGAGACGATGCTTTTAAGTTTATAAATTTTTTAGAAAAAGCCGGACAAAAACTCTGGCAGGTTTTTCCACTTGGTCCAACCGGTTACGGTGATTCGCCGTATCAATGCTTTTCTGCATTTGCAGGCAATCCAAATCTTGTTAGTCCTGGATACATTAATGGAAGACGGTTTGCTTCGTGACTATGATTTGCAAAATATCCCCAAACATAGATCCAGCATTTATCGATTACGGCGAAATAATTGAGTATAAAAAATCACTGCTTAAAAAGGCATTTATTAATTTTAAAAATCATCAAGAAAAGTTTGAAATAGATTTCAATAAATTCTGCAAAGAAAATAAAATCTGGCTTGATGATTTTGCTTTTTTTATGGCTGCAAAGAAGCGCAATGGCGGAATTGTCTGGAGATTGGGATAGCGGTTTAGTTCTTCGCAAGAAAAATCTTTGGATGAATGGAAAAAAGAAATTATCCGATGATATTCTGTATCAAAATTTGTTCAGTTTATTTTTCTTCAAACAATGGACGGCTGTTAGAGAATATGCAAACAGCAAAGGAATAAAGATAATCGGCGATATGCCTATTTTTATTGCTTACGATAGCGCTGATCTGTGGGCAAACAAAGAGCTTTTTACGGTTGATGAAAATGGAAGTCTTGAAACAGTTGCTGGTGTACCGCCAGATTATTTTTCTGCAACCGGACAGCTTTGGGGCAATCCGCTTTATAAATGGAAAGAAATGGAAAAGATGATTTTCTGTGGATGAGAAACCGATTCGAACAATTATTTAAAATGGTTGATATCGTTCGTATAGATCACTTCAGAGGGTTTGAAGCGTTTTGGGAAATTCGGGTGATGCATTGACTGCGGAAAACGGAAAATGGGTAAAAGCACCAGGACACAAATTATTTAAATCAATAAAAAACACCTTGGCGATGTTCCGATTCTTGCAGAAGATCTTACGTAATTACACCAGCCGTAGAAAAACTTAGAGATGATTTTGAATTTCCGGGAATGAAAATATTACGCCTGCTTTTGGAACTGATATGGAAACAAAATTTTCCGCATAATCTTTGTCCAAAACGTGCGTTGTGCTAACAGGTGCCTACGATAACGACACACAACCTCGTGCTTACCTTTGAAAAAGCTAAGCTTGACAAAACTGATATTTATGATCATACACAAAAAGTACTTCAAATTATTTGGAGATGATATTTTATGAGTTGATAAGATTAGCCTATAGATCAGCGAAATATTGTTGTTGTTCCGATGCAGGATATTCTCAAATCTTGGTGTAAGCGAATGAATTTCCTGGAAAGCTCGGTGGCAATTGGATGTGGAGATTTACCTGGGATC